>NZ_LVCU01000223.1:0-2534 GCF_001647185.1 Rhodococcus sp. EPR-147 | reverse complement strand
ATCTCGGTGACGACAAGGTTCTCCTCGTGCAGCAGAATTCTCAGTATGTAGCGGCGACGGAGACATACTTGAACCCGTTGTTCGCAGGCCGAGACATTGTGTCGCACAGCAGCCTTGGATCAGGCGAGCGGTTCGTATGGTGGTCCAATGGGCAGGTCGTAGCAGACTTCGATCCGTATCACTACGATCCCGAGGAAGGCGTTGCGCCGGAGTCGGTAATCGACGCCGCTCGCACCATCGGCGGAGTGGGAATCGACGGACCGCCGCCCCGGAACGAGGGTTTTCCCACCGTGGCAGGGTCTTTCGCGTTGGCAGACCATCTGACCCAGTCTCGAATCAGCCCTGAAATTCTGGCAACAGGAGTCTTCGAAGTCGTCGTGGTTCGGACAGGTCCCGCCCTTCCGCCAGTTCAGGCCCGAACATTCGAGTCCGAATCATCCTGGGGTGCGGTCGTCGACCGTTACGAAAAGTCGTATCGGTTGTCGCGGCGTGGGCGGGCGGTGGAGACCAGGGCCGATCAAGTAGCGGAGGTTCGCTTCTGGTACCGCCCGCTTCGCTCGTACCGACTCGAAGACGAGTACGGAATCCGGTATGTCAGCGACTACCGCCAGAACATCTGGTCACGCGTGGATGGAGTTCTGGTGAAGGACGCGCCTCCGATCGGCCTGAAGGTTCATCCTGCTTCGCTGGTCGAGGTGCACAAGAATTGGGATGTCGAGCTCGGCACTCTGCTCGACGACGAGACGGAGGGTACGGCTGTCGAGATCGACGGCAGGCCGGCATGGCAATTCGAGCTACCGCCTGGCTGGCAGGGTTTTCCAGGTTCCGTCGCTTTCGATTCCGAGACCGGCATTGCGCTGAGATGGCACACGGCGTTCCAGACCATCGAGTTCACTCACCTCGACGTCGGAACAGAATTGGCCGACGAGCTTTTCACCGGAGACTGATCACAGACCACCGCGGGCCTTCGTCCGCGAACCGGAAACGGCATTGCCCTCCTTGCGCCGCGCTGGTCCAAGGACCACGGAACCCCGCCGCCATCACCACCGTGGTGACTCCCTCCGATCCAGGTTCCGTTGACCGCCGACGAGACCTGGGGTCGACAGCTCTGGCGCGAAACGTAACAGTTGGTCAGAGCTGCCGGTGATCGAATCAGGTTCCAGCGCTCAATTTTCGATCGTAATGATCGGCGATGCCTGCTGCACTGCGTACGAGGTCCACGGCAGGGTTGCGAGGACGTCGGGGAGGCCGGGGTAGTCCGAGACCCACGCTGTTGTGGGATCGACGCCTTCGGTAACGCACGATGCCAGCGCGACATAGGTGCCGGCTGGGATATCGGTAACGTGCTGGGTACTGATTCCGACCTGCCCCGCGTCGTCGGTCGAGTACAGCGTCTGACCGTTGCCGACGACCTCCCACACCGGGGGCAGCACTCCGCCCGGTGCGGGAGCCAACGATGTGCCGCAGGTCAGTTCGCTGCCGGAATTGTTGGTAATCGTGTTGGTCACGGTCGCCCCGTCGACCTCGAACGCGTACGTCAAGTCTGTCGGCTGTGCCGCCGACGCCGTCGCGGGGAACACCAATAGCGCTGGGGCGCAGAGTAGAGCCCCGAGCATAATTCGGCCGGTCGATCGCATGGCCATTCTCCTCGTTCGAGTGAACTATGTCCGAGTTGCCAGTGTGCAACAAAAAATACCGCTCAGCATCTTTCGGACCGAATGCAGCTGATGGGTGCGCTAAACAGGGTCGAGAACCGTTGTGTCGGTAGCAGATTGTGAACGACTACCGACCACGAGCTTTCCGCTCCGCTTCGGCACGCTTCTTGATGTACGCATTTCGAACGCACAGGACGCGACGAAGGTACAGGTTGCCCGGGACGTCCAAGATCACAGCGCCGAGTCGTCCGCCACGGAATTTCACCGACATGATGTCGACCATGTGCGTGTGTTCACGGCGTGCGAGAAACAAATGTTCGTGACGCATCGAGGCGAAGGGGCCAGTGACCTGCTCATCCACGAAGTGTCGCGAGGGCTCGTACTCCGTGATGCGACTGATCAAGGTGAACCACACGCCGAGGTGCCTGGAACGGATTTCGATTTCATCGCCCAAGCGAAGAGCACTTCGACCCGAGTCGACTCGAACGCTCTCACCGAACGATCCCTGAGATTCGGCGTGAACGAGAGCATCCGATTCCAGATCGAAGACCACTGCGGGGTCCGCGTCGATCAACGTTGTCAGCCGGATGATGAAAGCCATCCGCACAGCTTCGCAGGTCACCCATTCCGCTACTCGGGACGACCTCTCACAATGGCGGAAGCCGTGGGTCGGGTGGGTGATCCAAGCACTCGTCGGTGGATACGTCCGAGATGAATCGACGACGCAGCCAGCCGAACGAAAACGCCCGTTCACCAGATAATTCTCGTGAACGGGCGTTTTGTTGTGGATAGTGCCCCATGGGGTGGTGTAATTCGGATCGGTGAACCATCCGGTTCATGATCAACGAGTTGTGTTGTATGTTAGGCGCTTTCGAGCTG
>NZ_LVCU01000222.1:0-6076 GCF_001647185.1 Rhodococcus sp. EPR-147 | reverse complement strand
AAGAGCGGTCCTCGTGGTCAATGTCGCCTCCAAGTGCGGACTGACCCCGCAGTACGAAAAGCTCGAGAAGCTCGCAAACGAATACTCGGCGCGAGGCCTGTCGGTCGTCGGAGTGCCCTGCAATCAGTTCGGTGGCCAGGAACCCGGCACCGCAGAAGAGATCGAGACCTTTTGCTCCACCACGTACGGCATCACGTTCGCGATGACCGAGAAGGTCGACGTCAACGGTGACAACCAGCACCCGTTGTACGCCGAACTGACCAAGACCGAAGACGCCGACGGCAAGGCCGGAGACGTCCAGTGGAACTTCGAGAAGTTCCTGATCTCGCCCGACGGCGTCGTGACCGATCGTTTCCGTCCGCGCACCGAGCCGGACGCACCCGAGGTGCTCGCAGCGATCGACAAGATCCTGCCGAAGGACACGATGGCCGTTTAGCTTCTGTCTGCATCGACGTCGGGCCTCGTTCACGCTGGTGTGCGAGGCTCGAGTCATGTCTGGACGCCTGATCGTGTCGGTGAGCGGAATCAAGAACGACACCTACGAGCACGCCGCCGAGTTCGCGCGGATCCTCGACGGTCGCGGCGTTCCGTTGTCGCTGCTCGTCGCACCACGGCTGAAAGACAAATACCGCCTCGCAGCCGACGTGCCCACCCAGGAATGGTTGCGGGCGCGACGCGACGGCGGCGACGCGATCGTTCTGCACGGCTACGACCAGGCCGCGACGAAGCGTCGACGATCCGAGTTCTCCTCGCTGCCGCGTCACGAAGCACGACTGCGTCTGATGGCCGCCGACCGCGTCATGGAACAGACGGGCCTGCGCACTCGAATCTTCGCCGCTCCGCGCTGGATCGCCTCACCCGGTGCGGTCGAGGCACTCCCCGACGCGGGATTCCGAATGTTGGCTGCTCTGAACGGTATCCACGATCTCGAGCGTGACGGCATCGTGCGTGCTCGGGTGTGGGGAATCGGCGAAGGATTCAAAGCCGAACCGTGGTGGTTCAAGGCACTGGTAATCGGCGCAGGCCGCACCGCGCGACGTGACGGAGTGGTGCGCCTGGCCATCAGTGCCAAGCAACTCGGACGCCCGGGACCGCGACAGGCAATCCTCGACGCCATCGACCTCTCCCTGCACCACGGAGCCGCGGCCGGCGTATACGAATGGCTGCCGCGCAGCAACTCTCGCGTGGCCTAGCAAGCCGTTCGCTGCCCACCACCCCGCCCGACCCACGCCCGGCTCCACCCCGCCCCGCGTCAATGGACCCTTGCACGCCTCAGACGTATGCAATGTGCCCATTCACGCACACCGACAAGTTGCGTGAATGTGACTCTGCAGCGCTCAGACGTATGCAGTGGTCCATTGACGCGAACGGGGTGGGGGTATAGGGGCCCCGGGGGAGGGTTGGTCAGCTGCTGGTCGTCGAGTACGACGCCTGGGCTTCGAGTTCCGACGCAACGGTATGGCGCGTGCAGGAGGTCAAGCGTTTGACGTACTCCCGATTTTCTCGAAGATCCCGCGCGACGTGGTCGGTGGACCATCCCGCGTGCTGTTCGAGGATTCGCCCCACGGCCTCGGCGGCACCGTCCTGCGCGCCGGGTTCGATGCCGATCATGATGCGCCGATGCAGGATGTCGGCCAGGGTGACTGCGTATTCCTCTCGGATTGCCAGCATCACTTCGGCGGCCAGGAACGCGCCGCGACCGTGTCCGACCACCTCTGCCAGTTCCTGTTCGGTGCGCGTCAACTCGAGCAGTTCGTCCACGCGGCTGCCGTACACGGCTACCAATCGGTCCACGAGATGTTCGGATAGACCCAGATCGTCTGCAGCCGAGCGTAATCCGCGAGCAGGATCAGGGCCTGCACCGGGCAGTGGCGTGGTGCGAGCACAGAACGTCGGCTTCGGGCGCTTCATCTTCCGGTAGACCATCGTCAGCGTCTCCTCGGCCAGCGACAGGTGCGGCGTCAGCTTGCCGCCGACGACCGAGATCAGCCCCTCCAGCTCGTCGTGATCGACGATGTCGTGGCTGCGGGAGATGGCCCGAGTGTCCCCATCGGCTTGGAAGGGGAGGGGCCGAACACCCGCGTACGTCATCACCACCGACTCGCGCGTCAATCCGGCACCGGGGATCAGCTCGTTGGTCTCGGCCAGGATGTAGTCGATCTCGTCCTGCGTTGCCGCCACGGTGTCCAGGTCGCCGTCGAAGCGGTCGTCGGTGGTTCCGATGAGGAAGTGCCCGCGCCACGGAATGACGAGCACGGCGCGGTTGTCCGACCGGGCCTCGTAGTACACCGCGCACGTCGGAGCGCCGGGAAACGGCCCGACGACGGCGTGAGTTCCCTTGGTACCGCCGATCAATCGCGGCATCGAGGGTGCGGAGCCGACCAGGATGTCATCGACCCACGGACCGGCTGCGTTGACGATGACCGTGGCCCGAACCGCGGCCGATCGTCCGGTCGTGACGTCGAGGAGCTCGACGCCGGTGACCGTGGATCCCTGTGTGGTCAACGCAATTGCCTGGGTGTGGTTACGCACTGTCGCACCATGACGCGCCGCGTCGAGCACATTCTCGACGACCAATCGCTCGGCGAACTCGACTTGGCCGTCGTAGTAGTGCAGACCACCCGCGAGTGACGAGGTGTCCAGACCGCCGAGTTCGACGGCCATGGCCTTCTTGTTCAATCTGCGGTGTCGAGGCACCGACTTGTTCCAGGACAAGGCGTCGTACATGGCCATGCCGACCCGCATCATCCAACCCGGTTTGTGGTTGTGGCCGTAGAGCGGAACGACGAACGGCAACGGCTTGACCAGATGAGAAGCAATGTCGAACAGTGCTTCCCGGTCGCGCAGTGACTCGTGCACCAATGCGAACTCCATGAATTCGAGGTAGCGAAGTCCGCCGTGCATCAACCTGCTCGACCAACTGGACGTGCCGCCCCCGAAATCTCCCTTGTCGATCAGGAGGGTTCGGGTGCCCTGCAGTGCGGCCTCGCGGGCGATCGCCGCCCCGTTGATGCCCGCACCGATCACGACGAGGTCGTACTCGTGCGCGGCCACCTCGTCGAGATCCAGTCGTGTGGTGTTACTCATGTCTGTCCTTCTCGTCGTTCCGCTCGGTCTGTTGACCTGTTGCTGTGCAGTTACTTTCGGCCCGCAGACTGCTGCCACGGGCGAGCCTGGTAGACCGTTCCCGGGCGTGGATAGAATTTGCCCGACGCCAATCGGCGGGTGTAGCTGTCGATCGGCGTCGCGTCGGGATCGATTCTGATCTCGACGACGGTGGGTCCTTCGGTGCTGAAGGCCTTGTCGAATGCATTGGCCAGCTCGTCGGCCGAGGTGACCAGAATTCCCTGCATTCCCAGACCTGCCGCCGCCGCGGCGTACGAGGTGCTGGCCTTCTCGCTCTCCAGGTCCACGGAGTAGCGCAGGCCTTCGTAGTGCAGGTGCTCCCACATGCGGAGCCATCCCCAGGTTCCGTTGTTGAGGACGACGTGCACGATGTTCATGCCGTGGGCGGCCTGGGTGGCCAATTCGCCTACCGAGTAACTGAATCCGCCGTCGCCCGAGACGGTGACGATGCGCGCTTCGGGGCGGGCTTTCGCGGCACCCATCGACGCCGGGGTCGAGTAACCGAGCCCGCCCTGTCCGCGTGCGAACAGAAAGTTGCGTCCCGGCACCGGGTTCTTCAGGTAGTTCGATATCCAGCCGGCGCTGAAGCTGGCGTCGGAGACGACGATGTCGTGGGGCCGCAGATGCTTGGCCAGTTCGGTCATGGCCCTCGGCGGCATGACCGGGCTCGCCTCACTCAGTCTCAGTGGTTCGGTCGATGCCCATGCGGCGATCTTCGACTCCGCAATTCGCTTCTGCCACTCCGGAACCGACTTGGGTTCCACCAGCGGGACGAGCGCTTCGAGGGTGGCCTTGACATCGCCCAGCAGTCCGGACGAGGGCCCGAAGGTTCGGCCGAGCTGACTGCCGTCGACGTCGACCTGGATGGTCATCTGCTCCGGACGGGGCAGGGTCCAGTTCAGCGACGTGTTCTGTCCCACTTTGGATCCCAACCAGATGATGAGATCAGCCTCGCCGGCCAGTTCGCGCGCGGCCTGTGATCCGAGAGGGTTCAGTACGCCCACCGAGTAGCTTTCGGTTTCGGTGACCGAGCCCTTGCCGGTGAAGCTGGTGCCCACTGCGGCGCCGACGCGAGTGGCGAACTCGGCGAGCTCCGCGGTTGCTCCCGAACCCAGAACGCCGCCACCGGCAATGATGTACGGACGCTGGGCCTTCGCGATCAGAGCTGCGGCGGTGCGCAGTTCGTCGTCGGAGGGCCTGCTTCGGTACGCAGGTGCGGAGTTGAATCTTTCCTCTACCTGGAGATCTGTTTCTTCCCACTCCTCGTCCAGCACATCGTGTGGAATCACCACGGCCGTCGGGCCGGGCTTGCCGGTGGTGGCAGTGCGAAAGGCCGCTCGCACCAGATCGGGGACCGTCTCCAGGTCTGGTGCCAGCCAGGACTGCTTGGTCATGGTCTGCAGGAACGGCATCTGATCGAATCCCTGGGAACCGACTCCACCGTCGCGCAGTGGAACCCAGGACCGTGGGAGTTCGCCGACGATGGCAACGATGGGCACCGAGGCGTTCATGCTCTCGATGAGTCCGTCGGGAAGCTTCGTCGTGCCGGGGCCGACGGTCACGTCCACGATTCCCGGCTTACCGCTCACTCGTGCATAGGCGTCGGCGGCATAGGCCGCGGAACGCTCGTCACGGCACCCGAGGTGGGACATGTCTTTCCTGTTCGACAGACCCTGGTAGAACGCAGCCGTCTGGCCGCCGGGCTGTCCGAACACCTGTGTCACTCCGTGCTTACGCAGAATTTCTGCGACGAGATCGCCACCGTGTGGCATGAGACACGCTCCTTGTTGTCGGGTCGAGAGTTGTTGGTGCGTAGAGGGAATGGTCTTCGGTTAGAGTCCGCCACCGGACTCGGCGGCCCGGTCGAGTACGCGGTCGATGAATTCGTCTGTCCAGCGGCCGGATACGAGCAGCGCGTCGCACAGCGTGAACCGATCTCGCATGAGCGGAAGTGTGCGCATGATCCACCGAACAGTCTCGCGGTCGACTGGCGGTGTCAGCTGCGAGAACCTGGTCGGTGCGCCGATGGCGGCCAGATCGGCAGCGATGTCGGCTGCGGGTCGGAGAAGGGCAACCAACGCGCGGCGGTGGTCGGGCCAGTTCGCCACGAAATCTTCGAGTTCACTGCGCGCGCTCGACCATCTGTCCATCTTGGTCGCCACATTGCGGGCACAGGCGGCTCCGACCCTGCCCGAGGGGTCGATCGATTCCCATGCCCCGATGACCGAGGACTCGAGGTCCGGTATCGGTGCGACCGCGTCGTCGACGTCGATGGCGAGAGCATCGAAGGATTCGATTGCACTCTCCCACAACGCCGCTGACATCACCGCGGCGACACCCACCTGAGTGCCGTGCAGGTCGTGGTCGGTACCTCGGGCCACTGCCGCCATGTCGATCAGGTGGCTGATCAGATGTTCGCAGCCCGACACCACGGCCGTCGTACCGGTGACGCCGATGCCGAGCCCCCCATAGGTGAGGGTATCGAGGAGGGCATCGAGATCGAGTCCCGAAAAGGACGGTGCATCTCGAAGCCGCTCCGCCGCTGCACCGATGACGGCGAGAACGTCGGAGTCGAACTCGGTGTCCATGCCCAGAGTGCACGCCAGATACCAGTCGGCAGGCGCGCACCAGATCGCGGCTGCATCTCCGAATCCCGCTCTGGTCAGCGCGGCCGGTGCGTGGGCGACCACGTCGTGGTCGATGATCAAGGCGACGGGCCAGGCGGTGGGAACCGTGCTCTTGGTGCCGCTGCGGACCAGCACCGACAGTGGATCAGAGAAGCCGTTCACCGACGCACATGTCTGGATCACCACGAGGGGAACGCCATGCCGATGGGAGAGCACCTTGCCGAGGTCCACGATGGTGCCACCGCCGACGGCCACGATGGCTGCACACCCCGCGCTGGCGGCGGTGGAACCGTCCACCGTTGTTTCGTCGAGAACCACCGTCC
>NZ_LVCU01000221.1:0-9661 GCF_001647185.1 Rhodococcus sp. EPR-147 | reverse complement strand
ACCGAGATCGGTGTGCCGTCGTGCAGGATCACTGCCGTACCCGATGCATCGAGTTCTGCCAGAACAGAGTTCAACTCCGCCAACGCCCTCGGAGCACTGACGAGCGTGCGGAGCGTCGACGCGGCGTGGTCGATGCCGATCTGCGCGAGATAACGCGCTGTGTCCGTCGTCGCGCCGACGGTCTGCGGCCGGCTCATCCTGCGCTCCGAGCCGATCGAACAGGCAGCAGATCATCGACCGATTCGACGATGTACGTGGGCCGACCCTCTGGCGCTGCCCGGTCGACATCGTCGAGAGTCGATTCGCCGGTGAGCACGAGAGCCGTCGAGGTGCCGGCGTTCACCCCCATGGCGATGTCGGTGGTGAGCCGGTCGCCGACGACGAGCGTGGTGGCCGGATCGATCCCGGTGAGCGCGCTGATGGTCTCGAACATGAACGAGCTGGGTTTGCCCATCTGCGCAACGGCGACGAGTCCTGTGCTCGCCTCGATGGCCGCCGTGACGGCCGCCGCGTCCGGATCGCCGAATCCTCCTGGGAGAGGACAGAACCGGTCGGGGTTGGAGGAGACGAGAATCGCGCGACGGTAGACGGAGAGTGCCTCGAAGGCGATCTTGAGTTTGCGGTAGTCGAATCCGCGGTCGTAGCTCGCGACCACGACGTCGATCTCCCGTGGATCCTCGCTCAGTTCGAGACCGGCCGCCGAGATCGAGTCCTTCAGCGGCTGTTCACCGATGACGAAGATCTTGCCTTTCGAGGCATTCTCGGCCAACCACCGCACCGTCGTCATCGACGTGGTGATCACGTCGGACACCTGCGCCGGTATGCCGAGCGATGTGAGCTTGTCGGCGTATTGCTGTGGCGCACGGGTGGGGTTGTTGCTGCAGAACACGACTCGACGACCATGGTCGCGGAGCGCTTCGATCAGGTGCGCTGCACCGGGCAGCAGTTCGTCGCCGAGATAGAGCGTGCCGTCGAGGTCGAAGACGTAGGACTCGAACAGCTGTGTCGGTCTGTGCAGAATCGACTGTGTGAGTGTCGAAGTCGGCGTCATCGGGTCGTCACCTTGCGGGCCCAACCCTTGGAGAGTTCGACTGCCTCGATCCAGCCCGCGTACATCTCCTCGGCTTTGGTGCGGTCCATCTTGGGCTCGAAGGTGCGGTCCACCGACCACAGTGCCTCGATTTCGTCGAGGGATTCCCATACCCCGGTGCTCAATCCGGCCATCAGCGTCGCCCCCAGCGCAGTGGCTTCGGTGATGGCGGGCCGGATCACGGGGATGCCGAGGATATCGGCCTGGAGTTGGCAGAGCATGTTGTTGTTCACCGCGCCGCCGTCGACCCGCAGCTCGGGCAACGTGACCTGACCGTTCGCGGTGATCGCGTCCACGACATCGCGGGTTTGGAAGACCATGGATTCGACGGCTGCGCGGATGATGTGCAATCTGTTGGTGGAGCTGCTCATTCCGACGATGCAGGCACGGGCGTAGGGATCCCAGGTCGGTGCGGCGAGTCCGGTGAAGGCGGGAACCAGGTACACACCGTCGGTGCTGGCCACCTGACCTCCGTACCATTCGCAATCCGCAGCTCCGTGAATGAGTTTCATGTCGTCGCGCAGCCACTGCATGGTCTTGCCCATGCTGAACAGCACGCCCTCGTTCTCGTAGCGGACATCGTCACCGACACCCCAGGCGACGGATGTCGTTGCGCCCTCGACCATCTGCGGGGTGTCGCCGCAGTTGATCGTCAGGACCCCTGCTGTTCCGTACGTCATCTTGGCCTGACCGGCTCGGAAGCAGACCTGCCCGAAGAGCCCGGCTTGCTGATCGCCCATGTTGGACGCGATGGGAATCGGTGCCCCGAACGTGGCACCGGCGTCGCCGACGATCGTGTCCGAGGAGACGACCTTCGCGAGCATGCAGCGCGGAATGCCGTAGGCGTCGAGCAGATCCTGATCCCATTCACGGGTGTGGATGTTGAACATCATCGTTCGCGAGGCGTTGGAGTAGTCGGTGACATGGGCGCACCGTCCGGTGAGGTTCCAGATCAGCCAGGTGTCGATGGTGCCGGCCAACAGTTCCCCCTTCTCCGCCCGCTCGTGCGCTCCCGGCACGGTCTCGAGAATCCAGGCGATCTTGGACGCGGAGTAGTAGGCGTCCGAGTTCAGGCCGGTGCGCTCGCGAATGACGGGGTCCAGTCCACGTTCCCGCCACCGCTCGATCACGCCGTTGCTCTGGCGCGACGCCCAGACCACCGCGTTGTGGATCGGTCGCCCGGTCTCCTTGTCCCACACCACGGCCGTTTCCCGTTGGTTCGTCAGTGCGATCGCGGTGATGTCGGTCGGTTCGAGATCGGCGCTCCGCAGTGCCTCGCGCATCGTTTCCAGCTGTGCGGTGAGGATTTCGAGCGGATCGTGTTCGATCCAGCCCGAGTTCGGATAGATCTGAGTGATTTCGCGTTGCGCTACCGCGCGGACCTCGCACTTCTCGTCGAAGATGAGAGTTCTTGCGCTGGTGGTGCCTTCGTCGATTCCGAGAATGTACTGAGTCATGGCTGACGCTCTTTCCGTCGTGTCGTGGCGAGATGGGGTTGGTGTTTCGGGTGAGATCGAGTTACCGCTGTGGGGCCGATGGGCCGGTTCAGATTTGTCCGAATATCAGTTGGGTGCCGACGATCAGCGATGTCGTGACGGCGATGGCGCACGCTGGAGGATCGAAGTGGCTGTCTCCGAGCGTGTGGAAGATGCGGGAGCTGAGCTCGGCGAGAAAAGCGCTGAACAATCCCACTCCGACGGCCGCCAGCAGTGCGATCGTGCTGGGCGCACCTGCGGAGAGAACGGCGACGGCGGCCAAGCCGGCGGGCAACGTGATGTGATGCGATACCGGACCGGACAGGCCGATCTGCAGCAGCAGGAGTGTCGTGGCACTGAATCCGAAGAGCAGGATGGGGCCCAGTGCTCGGGCCGACTCCGGAAGGCTGACGATCAGCCAGCCCGCAGCCAGTCCGAAGCCGACAGCGACGGTGCCAACCTGCAGCCGGTGCGATTGGAACGGTAGCCAGGCCTGCGTCGCGGTCGGGTGCCACCGGGTGGCGATCTGTGCGCCCGGGCCACCTCGGTTCGATGCCACCAGTCCGGTGCGTCCGAACGAAAGGCGCGTTGCCGCAGCAAGAATCACGACCGTGAGGGCGACAGTATCGGTGAGCACCACCGCCGAGGTAATCGTCGAGTCGATGCTCACGGCGGATTTGAGAGCCTTTTCGAGCGCGAATCCGAGAACTCCGAACGCGCCGCCGACGAGCAGCACGCTGCTGCTACCGAGGCCGACCAGCGGCGAGAGAATGTTCTTGCCGTCGTCCAGCTTGCCGGTGCGTTTGGCGTATGCCGCCGCCGCAACCGCCCCGACGAACGCCACCTGGGGGCCGAGAAAGGGCCCGAATGCCAGCTGCCCCAGGAAGTCGTAGTCGGAACCGGCCAGCGCTGCCACCACGCCGACGATGCAGAAGATGCCGCAGAGACTGAAGACGAACAGTCCACCGAGGGCAGCGCCGACCAACCCACCGCCGAATGCAGCGATGTACGCGACCAGTTGAAGATCCACGGCAAGAGTCCTTTGTTCGAGACGGTGAGGTGCCCGTTCACGGGTCCTCGTGGTGGAGCCCGTCCACTCCTGGCCCGAGGTGACGGGTGGGAATGCGGGGCGAAACCTCTTCGAAAGCCATCGGCCGCACCAGGCGGGGACGGTGACCGAGGGAGCTCGTGTTCGAGCGACGCCGGGTTGAGAGGAACTGTCTTCGTGTTTATGCCGATTTGTGCGGCTTAGTGACGAAGTTAACTCACGCTGGAGTGGCAGTCAACATCTACCGGGCGGTAATATCTGCGACTTCAAACCCCATTTCACTAGGCAAATTGGTGAATCTGTGTGATCCTTGTCATCTAGTCCTGAGGCGGTAGCCCTCCGCACGGGATCGCAAGAGCTGCATTAATCCGCACCCGGGATGGTGGTCATGGAGCAATACACTGTCGGCATCGACGCCGGCGGAACCTTCGTCAAAGCAGGGCTGTTCGACGCGAACGGGCACGAATTGGCCGCATCGAAGGAACGAAGTCCGCACTCGACGTCCAGCGGCGGCAGGCGTGAACAAGATCCCGATGCACTGTTCGGTGCCGTGTGCTCCGCGGCGCAGGCCCTGCTCCGCTCGTCGGGCATCGGTCCGCGCCACATCGCCGCGATATCGGTCACCGGCTACGGCAGCGGGTTGTGGCTGGTCGACGAGCACGGCGCGGCGCTCGGGAACGGCATCCTCTCGACCGATGTCAGGACCGAACTCGAACCCGCATCAGCACTGGACGAGGTCACGGCAGCACGGGTTGCGCACATGGTGTCGCAGCGAGGGTGGAGCGGACAGACCGCGGCGTTGTTGAGATGGTTCGACGAGCACGAGCCGTCGATGCTGCCCAGGGTGCATCGCGTCCTTGCCTGCAAGGACTACATCAGGTCTCGATTGTGCGGGGACATGTCCACCGATCACACCGATGCCGGGCTGACCGGCTTGTGCGACATCGAGCGAAATTCATGGTCGGAGGACGCACTCGACTTGCTCGGACTCTCGCAGTGGCGCGCCGTGTTGCCGAGTATCGGGCCGGGCGCAGAGAAGGTCGGCGTGGTCACCGCCGTGGCCGCCGAACTGACCGGATTCGCGGTGGGCACCCCTGTAATTCGGGGAGTGGTCGACGTCGCCGCGTGCGCTGTCGCCTCACGGGTGCTCGACAGGAGCCACATGTCCGTTGTCGCAGGAACATTCGGAATCGATCAAACGCTGCATCGACGCCCCAGAACCAGCAGGCCCCCGTTGCTCCAGTGCCGGTACGTCACGGGGGAGGTGTATCTCGCGAGCGAAGGCGGGATCACGTCGGCGAGCAACCTCGAATGGTGTTGTCGCTCGCTGTTCGGCGGACCGGCAGACGACGCCAGGAACCGAGGGGGAGACCTCTATCGGATGTGCGACGAGGCCGTGACTCGCGCCTATGCCCGAGATCGATTGGGCGACATGATGTTCTTCCCGTATCTGTTCGGTGGACCCGGGGGCGCGCCGGCCGGTCTGCTCGGGGCGGTTGCCGAGGACGGGTTCGACGAGGCGGCGCTGGCTGTGTACGAGGGAATCGCCTACGCGCACAGAGCGGATATCGAGTCGCTCCTCGAGGGCGAGGACGCAGCTCGGCCGGGCGTCGTCCGGATGTCGGGGGGTGCCTCGCTCAGCCCGATCTGGCCGCAGATATTCGCCGACGTTCTCGGACTGCGCGTGGACGTCGCCGACCGAGGGGAAATCGGGGTCCGTGGCGCTGCGATCACAGCTGCGGTGGGAATCGGGATGTTTCCGGAATTCGCCTCCGCTGCATCGGCATTCACGCCTACGCTGCGATCCTACGAACCCGATCCGCAGCAGGTGGCGGTGATGGCTGTTCGATACGCGCGCCATCGTGCAACGACCACGGCACTGGCTGCGGTCTGGAGCAGAGGGTATTCGGTCGACGATCGCTATTGCGCCCGGTCCGTCGTCGCAGCGGATGCCTGACCGCCCTGTTCGATGTCGTCGACGGAGATGCACTCGACGCCGCTGTCGCGATACTGCCGTAGAAGTGCGGGATCCAGGCCGGGCTCGACCGCAAGCGTGGTGATCGCCGCGAGCGGAGCAACCTGGAATGCACCGGAATAGCCCAGCTTGTCGCTGGTGCACAGGACGATCGAGCGGTGAGCCCCCTCGATCATCGCCCGTTTGATCTGCGCTTCCTCGTACTCGAAATGAGTGATACCGGAGTCGACGTTGATGCCCAGAATGCCGAGGATCGCGACATCGGCATTGATCGACCCGTAGGTCTTGAGAGTCTGCGCGCCCACTGTCACCATGGCGTTCTTCAGGAGGCGACCCCCGACCACGACGACCTCGCAGTGGGGATGTTCCGCGAGGTTCACCGCGGTGGACGGGCTGTGCGTGACGAACGTCGCGCGAAGTTGGGGGTCGAGCTGTTTCGTCACCTCGATCGCCGTCGTACCACCGTCGATGAGAATCACCTGGCCGTCCTGCAGCAGGCTTGCGGCAGCACGGGCGACGAGCGACTTGGCCGACGCCTCCTGGCCTCGCCGATCCCGGTAGTCCTGGCGCAACGTGGACACCACCAGCGCTCCGCCGTGCACACGCTTCAATTTTCCTTCCGCTCCGAGCTCGTCCAGATCCCGGCGAATGGTGTCCTCGGAGACGTCGAACGTGACGGCGAGTTCGGAAGACAGAATCTTGCCCGTCGTGCGCAGTAGCTCGAGGATTCGGAAGTGCCGCTCGGGCTTGAGGAGTGTGGCCACCAGGGCATCGTATCCGTCGACCACGGTCGTAGACTCGGATCGATGAGTGCTTCTAGCGTGACCCTGGACGACGTCGCCCACGCACATCGACTTCTACGCGAACGTAATCCGCTGGTCCAGTGCCTGACTAACACCGTGTCGGTTCAGTTCGTCGCGAACGCGCTGTTGGCCGCGGGGGCCGCTCCGGCGATGGTGGACAACCCCGAGGAAGCGGCCGGCTTCGCCGAGATCGCCGACGCGGTCCTGGTCAATCTCGGGACTCCGACGGCCGCGCAGGTCGAAAGCGCTCACCTGGCGTCGGCCGCAGCGAGGGCAGCGGGGAAGCCGTGGGTTCTCGATCCGGTGGGAGCAGGTGGTCTGCCGTGGCGCACCCAGGTGGCCGTCGAGCTACTTGCCAACCGGCCCAGCGTCATTCGCGCCAATGCGTCGGAGATCATGGGGCTGGCAGGTGCGGACGGCGGATCGCGAGGAGTGGATTCGTCTGCGCAGGTGGCGGATTCGGTCGATGCGGCGAGATCTTTGTTGGATCGAGCGGACGTGGTGGCGGCATCGGGGGAGACCGATCACATTCTCGGCCCGGATGTCTTGGTGAAGGTCGGCGGCGGAAGTGCACTGCTGCAGCGGGTTACCGCGACCGGATGTGCGCTCGGTGCGCTGACGGCTGCCTACTGCGCGGTGTCACCGAGTGCGTTGATCGGTGCCGTTGCGGCGCACGCGCATGTCGCGGTGGCGTCGGAGATCGCTGCGCGGTCGACTACGCGGCCGGGGTCCTTCGCCGTCGCGTTCCTCGACGGCCTGGACGCGGTGGACGAGTCAGCACTACGTGAATTGGTTCGGCTCGACATCGGCTGGCCTGAATGACGCGCGCTCCAGTGTGCAGCTGGTGCTCCACTGTGCTGCCATATTCGCGGGAATGTCGCGAAATGTGCGCGTAGTGGTGCGGAAAATGCAGATCGCTGCGAAGGTAACGCCCTCTTGACCGAAACGTGATGTAACGGAACACGTTTGCGAGCGGACATACCTGGCGTCGGGCAAATCGAACCAGGTGGTCTTCATGAAACGACTTCTCCTCGTCATCATCAGTGCGTTCGCTCTCGTCGCGTGCGGGAACTCGAACGAACCGGGCGCAGCGCCGGCCACCACCGCGCCTACTACAGCGCCCCCGGCGAGCACCCAGCCCCAGGCCGCCCAGCCGCAGCCCGAGGCGAGCCGGCCGACAGTCGACACCGGGGCAGTGGAGCCCGACGGTCCGATCGACTGGAATACCGAGGAACTCCCCGAGAACAACTCCCTGCCCGACGCCGAACAG
Organism: Rhodococcus sp. EPR-147; assembly: GCF_001647185.1. NCBI lineage: Bacteria > Bacillati > Actinomycetota > Actinomycetes > Mycobacteriales > Nocardiaceae > Rhodococcus > Rhodococcus sp. EPR-147. The sequence continues at coordinate 2,000 of NZ_LVCU01000221.1, read as the reverse complement.
CATGCACCGGGTTCGGAGTACCCCATTTGCCTGGGGCTGGACTCCACCAGGGTGGTCGACGCAGTCGCGTCCTTGCCGGACTACTTCCCAGGCGAGCCCTGGATCGCAACCCGGATCGGCGACCAGTGCGCCGATTTCACCTGGGTGCGTGCCGATGCCGGTGGCACCGCGTCATCACCGACGCACATTCTGTTCTTCGCAGGTCACAACTACGAATACCTCGGCACCGCGACGCTCGAGCCCACCTCGTTCAGCTCGGTGATCGGTCAGACTGCCGACACCGTCACGGTCGACTACCGCTGGCCGGTGGGTGACGACGCGTTCGCCAACCCCACCGGCGGCCCGGTGACGATCGACTACCGCTGGGACGGGACACAGGTCACCATGATCGGCACCCTCCCGCCCGAGGTCACCGGCTAGATCGAGACGGACGATTCCTCGGGAAGCTCGCGGATTTCGGCGTCGGACATCTCCTTGAAGCGGCCGTAGTAGACGCCCCTGGCCTGCTCCGCGACGATGGCCTGGTGGATGGGGAATGCCATCCTGGGGTTCACTGCTCGCAGGAATTCGACGGTCTCGGAGAGCTTCGACCACGGCGCGGCAGCGGGGAGCGCGAGAACCTCGACCTGCTGCTCGGGGACGAACAGCGAGTCGCCCGGGTGGAACAGCTGGCCCGGATTCTCCGGAGTGCCGAGCAGGTAACCGGTGTTGTCGATCTCCGGCAGTTCGGGATGGATGACGGCATGGGTGCCGCCGACGCCGGTGACCGTGATGCCGCCGACCGTGAAGGCCTGACCCGCGGGAGCCGGAGTCCACTGGCCGCCGAGTTGGCCTGCGGTCATCGGATCGGCATGCAGTGCCGCACGCGGATTCGCCTCGACCAGAGCGGGAAGTCGCTGCAGATCGACGTGATCCGGGTGCTGATGGGTGACGAGGATCGCGTCGAGTCCGGTGATGCCCTCGAACCCGTGAGAGAACGTGCCGGGATCGAACAGCACGGTGGTGCCGTTGAGTTCGACGAGAACGCAGGAATGTCCGAAGTGTGTCAGCCGCATGGTCCCCACAGTAAGCGCGGTTTCGCGCCTCCCGCCAGGGCTGCGTAGACTCCCACCTGCCGGTAACCAGCCGTACGTATTTCAAGGAGCGCTTTCGTGGCCCGAGTCGTTGTCGATGTCATGCCCAAGGCCGAGATTCTCGATCCGCAGGGTCAGGCGATCGCCGGTGCACTGGGCCGTCTTGGCATCTCCGGTGTGTCCGACGTCCGCCAGGGCAAGCGTTTCGAACTCGAGGTCGACGACACGGTCGACGACGCCGAGCTCGAGAAGATCGCGGAATCGCTGCTGGCCAACACCGTCATCGAGGACTGGACAGTCACTCGCGTGTCGGTAGAGCCCGCCGCATGAGCGCCCGCGTAGGAGTCATCACCTTCCCCGGGACTCTCGACGACGTCGACGCCTCTCGTGCGGTCACCCTCGCCGGAGGAGAAGCCGTCAGCCTGTGGCATGCCGATGCCGATCTGAAGAACGTCGACGCCATCGTCGTCCCCGGCGGATTCTCCTACGGCGACTACCTCCGCGCCGGAGCGATCGCTCGTTTCGCCCCCGTGATGGAGTCCGTCGTCAAGGCCGCCGAGGGCGGTATGCCGATCCTCGGTATCTGCAACGGCTTTCAGGTGCTCTGCGAAGTGGGACTGCTCCCCGGCGCGCTGACTCGCAACGAAGGGCTGCACTTCGTCTGCCGCGATCAGTGGCTGGCAGTGGAGAACACCGACACCGCGTGGTCGTCGCGATACGAGCCCGGTGCCGAGATCCTGATCCCGGTCAAGAATGCCGAGGGTCGGTTCCAGGCACCGCAGAACGTGCTCGACGAACTCGAGGGTGAGGGCCGAGTGGTCTTCCGCTACAGCGGCAGCAACCCGAACGGATCGCAGCGCGGGATCGCCGGAATCTCCTCGGCCAACGGTCGAGTCGTCGGTTTGATGCCGCACCCCGAACACGCCA
>NZ_LVCU01000220.1:0-6783 GCF_001647185.1 Rhodococcus sp. EPR-147 | reverse complement strand
GGTGGTCGCAGTTACTGTGCCCCCATGACACTGAACTTGGCGATGATCACGTTCGACACGACCGATCCGGGACCGCTCGCCCGCTGGTGGGCAGCGCAGGCGGACGGAACGATCGTGGAAGAGAACGACGGCTGGTTCTACGTCGTCGAACTCGCGTCGGCACCGTATCGAATGGCCTTCCAGAAGATCGACGACCCGACGCCAGGCAAGAATCGCGTCCACCTCGACATGACCACCGATGACCTCGACGCTGAGGTCACGCGTCTTGTCGAGGCGGGTGCAAGCGAAAGTGCGCAGCACACCATGGGCGACTTTCGCTGGGTGACACTGACCGATCCCGACGGCAACGCGTTCTGCGTATCCGGTTCGCACTGAGTGGTGGATGCCCGCCCAAGCTTGGATGACGCTCGTGGTCGGCTGGGACGTCTTTGCGATGCCGCTGCGGGACGGCCCACCACCCCGCCGCCCGATCAGCGGGTCTACCGGCACGTGACCGCGGTCAGGCCGCGGCCGCCGGCAGCTCAGCCAAGGTAGCGGCGAAAACTCCCGTGGGCCCGCCCGATACGTCGCAGTACTCGCCGTCCCGCCAGAAGAACACCGAGCGTGACAGTGGGCTAGGCGTGTCACGAGTGAACATATCTGCCAGCTCGGCGAGCTCGGCTGCTGCCGCGAGCGCCACGTCGGCGTTGCGAGGCCGGTGAAAAATGAACTCGTAGGCATTGGGAACGACGAACAATACGCCGTACAGACATTCGCCGAGGTGCGCGGAGATCAGCGTGGTCATATCGGCGACCTTCGACGCGAGGTAGATCGAATCACCGCTGAGGACTTCGATGTCGACGCTGTTTCTGCTGAGAACTCGGCCGTCCTCGAATTTCAGCGCTGCGGTGTTCCTTCGGCCGGCGGCCCAGGCGGCGTCCAGGTCTCGGCCGACAAGATGCCGATCTGCCAGTGTCACAGCGCGATTCGGAGAAGACAGGTTCAGCACCCGTCGCGGTGCGCCCGGCACGTCGAGTAGCGGGACGGAGTACTCGTACTCGCACTCACCCATGGCCGCCAGGGCGGACGGAGCGATGACGCGCTCGCGCAGCCTCGAGTAGAACTCGTCGTCCGACAATCCGGTGAAGAACGTGGGATCCGCCTCGCGCATCATCTCGATCATGAGGTCGACATAGCCGGCAATGATGCCGTCCCACGCCGATCGACTCACCCCGGAGCACCGGGCGAACACGTTGTTCAGTGACATGCGAACGCCCGAGCCCACCGCCAACGTCGTCGCATCCTCGCGGTGAACCACCACCCCACGCTTGCGAAATGCTTCGATCGTCTTCATCCGCACGATGGCGAATGTGGTCGCATGAACTGCGCCGTAATCAGGCAGAGAATGAAATTTCATGAAGTCGTCCCCCCGGTCGGTGTGTGCTCTCGAGGTGTTCGACGCGGCGGCTGCCACAATGGTTCCCATGTCGACTCACGCCTCCGCAACCGGTCTCTGCAACTTCGTCGACGTCTCTCCGTCACCGTTTCACGTGTGCCGGACAGTCTCCGTCCAACTCGACGACGCAGGATTCGTACGGCTCGACGAGACCGATACCTGGCCTACGGAAGCAGGCCGCTACTACCTGATCCGCGGCGGATCACTGGTTGCCTGGAGCACCGAGAGCAGTAGTTCGGGTCGTTCCGCAGGCTCCACTCCTGATGGCCCGTTCCGTATCGTCGGCGGACACACCGACAGCCCCAACCTCCGCGTGAAGCAACATCCCGATCTGCAATCCGCGGGCTGGCAGATGGTGGGCCTCGAACCGTACGGCGGTGCGTGGCTCAACTCCTGGCTCGATCGCGATCTGGGCATTTCCGGCCGGCTGAGTGTGCGCGACGGAAACGCGGTGCGCGAGGTTCTGGTGAAGGTCGACGAGCCCATTCTGCGAGTCCCGCAGCTCGCGATCCACCTCTCCGAGGATCGCAAGGGCGTCACCCTCGATCCGCAGCGACACGTCAATGCCATTTGGGGCGTGGGTAATTCGCCACAATCGTTCATCGCATACGTCGCCGAGCGAGAAGGCGTCGACCCGCATTCGGTACTGGGTTGGGAGTTGATGACGCACGATCTGGCGCCCAGTGCCGTCGTGGGTGTCGAGTCCGAACTGGTCAGTGCGCCGCGTCTGGACAATCAGGGCACTTGCTACGCGGGGACCCAGGCTTTGCTTGCCGCAGTGGACAATCCGACCGCCGTCACGCCGGTGCTTGCCCTGTTCGACCACGAGGAAGTCGGCAGTATGTCCGACCGCGGCGCGTTCTCGGATCTGCTGAACACCGTGCTCGAGCGCATCGTGCTCGGACGCGGCGGTGGACGTGAGGAATTCCTCCGCACGATGGCCGGATCCATCTGTGCCTCGGGCGATATGGCGCACGCGACGCATCCCAACTACCCGGACCGGCACGAGCCCGCGCATCGCATCGAACTCGGTGGGGGACCGGTGCTCAAGGTCAACCAGAACCTGCGTTATGCAACGGATTCCGCGGGTGCCGGTGCCTTCGCGCTCGCCTGCGATCAGGCCGGAGTTCCTCTGCAGCGCTACGTACATCGAGCCGATCTGCCCTGCGGCTCGACCATCGGACCCATCACTGCGTCGCGCACCGGCCTGTCCACGGTGGACGTCGGCGCAGCGCAGCTGGCCATGCACTCGTCGCGAGAGTTGATGGGAGCCAGTGACGTGAAGTCCTACGCCGACGCGTTGGCGGCATTCCTGGCCCCGGCCTGAGCCCGATCGGGGGGTCGCAAATGCGCGCGCATTCGTCAGGTGCTCGCGGATTGGTGACCTGAGCTGGGGCGATTTCGCGCGCGTATGGCAAACGCGCGCGCATTTGCGGGGGTCCGGGGCGGAGGGTGTGGGCGGAGTCTGAATACCGCGGCGCAACACCGTTTCCCGTTCCCCGTTTCTCGTTCGGCGGTCGCAAATGCGCGCGCATTCGTCAGGTGCTCGCGGATTCGTGACCTGTGCTGGGGCGATTTCGCGTGCGTGTGGCAAACGCGCGCGCATTTGCGGGGGTCGGGTGTGGGGGGGGGTAAGCGGCGGAGGCGAGTCAGAGACCCGGTGAACCCGAACCGGCAACCCAGTGAATACGAATCAGCAACCCAGTGAACCGGCAACCCGCGTCTCGGCTAGATCGGGCTCAGTTGCAGGCATGCATCGGCTGCGAGCCAGAACAACTGTTCGCGCACTGTCGTGGCCTTGGTCCAGCCGCGTTGGTCCCAGTCGGCGGCGAGGGAATCACCCGCGTACAGCAGTTGCGCGAATCGCACGCCGCGGAATCGTGCGACGGCGCAGAAGGCCGAGGCTTCCATGTCGACGGTTCGGCAGCCTTCTTCGACGCGGCGGGAAACGCGCGCACGGGTCTCGCGGTAGAGCGCATCGGTGGTCCAGGAGCGGCCGGTAACGAAGTCGACTCCGGCGTCGGTCAGCACAGATTGCAGTACGGCCACTCCGTCCGGGTCGGCGTCGACGATCCGGCCCGGCGGTAGGTAGTGGAACGAGGTGCCCTCGTCACGCAGGGCGCTGTCGACCACCATCACGTGTCCCATGCCCAGGTCGTCGGACAGTGCGCCCGCGCCGCCGACGGCCACGAACTGGGTGCAGCCCATCGCGATGGCCTCTTCGAGGAACAACGCGGCCAGTGGAGCTCCGACGCCGGGGTGGAAGACAGCAAGTTTCTCCCCGTTCCGTTCGATCTCGTAGACGGGGTGTTCGCCGTGCTCGGAGCGCATGACCGAGACGACTCGGGCGTCGCCTTTCGCACAGATGCTCTCGATCACCTCGGAGAAGAAACAGACGACGGCCTTGGGTGGTACGTCGACTCCCTTGGCCACCATCGACGGGTCGATGACGCCCGTTTCGTCCAGATCGTTCTCGGTCAGCGCGATGTCCATCAGGTGATGTTCGCACGACCGAAGCGCAGCCTTGCACGACCGATGCCGTACATGTCGCACGGTCCCGATAGACTCTCCCTGGCATTTCGCTCCATCGAAGGGACCTATTCCTCGTGTCCGCTAGCTCTGTACCCACAGACACTGTCTCCAACGCCGTCGCCACCCCCGACGTAGCGCAGCCGTACAAGGAACTCGGACTCAAGGACGACGAATACGTCCGCATCAAGGAAATCCTCGGCCGTCGGCCCACCGACGCCGAGTTGGCGATGTATTCCGTCATGTGGAGCGAGCACTGCTCGTACAAGTCCTCGAAGGTGCACCTGAAGTACTTCGGTGAGACCACCACCGACGAGATGCGCAAGCCCATGCTCGCCGGTATCGGTGAGAACGCGGGCGTCGTCGACGTCGGCGACGGCTGGGCCGTCACGTTCAAGGTCGAGAGCCACAATCACCCGTCGTACGTCGAGCCCTATCAGGGTGCGGCGACGGGCGTCGGCGGCATCGTCCGCGACATCATGGCCATGGGCGCTCGCCCGATCGCCGTCATGGACCAGCTGCGATTCGGTGCTGCCGATGCACCCGATACGCGCCGCGTCCTGAGCGGCATCGTCGCAGGCGTCGGTGGCTACGGAAACTCCCTCGGCCTCCCCAACATCGGCGGCGAGACGGTGTTCGACGCCTCCTACGCCGGTAACCCGCTGCTGAACGCTCTGTGTGCCGGTGTCATGCGCGTCGAGGACATGCATCTCGCGTTCGCGTCGGGCCTGGGCAACAAGATCATTCTGTTCGGCGCACGCACCGGTCTCGACGGCATCGGCGGCGTGTCCGTGCTGGCGTCGGAGACCTTCGACGGCGACGAAACCGGAGGCGGTAGGAAGAAGCTTCCGGCAGTGCAGGTCGGCGACCCGTTCACCGAGAAGGTGCTCATCGAAGCCTGCCTCGAGCTGTACTCCAACAAGCTCGTCGTCGGTATCCAGGACCTCGGTGGTGCCGGGTTGTCCTGTGCCACTTCGGAACTCGCGTCAGCGGGCAGCGGCGGTATGCACATCGAGCTGGAGAAGGTGCCGATGCGCGCCACCGGCATGACGCCCGCCGAGGTGCTGTCGAGCGAATCCCAGGAGCGCATGTGCGCGGTGGTGACTCCCGACAACGTCGACGCGTTCATGGCCGTCTGCAAGAAGTGGGACGTTCTGGCCACGGTCATCGGTGAGGTCACCGACGGTGAACATCTGCAGATCACCTGGCACGGCGAGACGGTCGTCGACGTTCCGCCGAAGACCGTCGCGCACGAGGGACCGGTGTACAACCGTCCTGTGCAGCGACCCGCTACCCAGGACGATCTGGTCGCGAACACGACTGCGTCGCTGCAGCGTCCGGAAACCGGGGACGAGCTGAAGGCGACGTTGCTGAAGATGATCGGCTCGCCGCAGTTGTGCAGCCGACGATTCATCACCGAGCAGTACGACCGCTATGTGCGCGGCAACACCGTCCTCGCCGAGCACGCCGACGCAGGCGTCATCCGCATCGACGAGAAGACCGGTCGCGGAATCGCTTTGGCCACCGACGCGTCGGGTCGTTACACCGCACTCGATCCGTATCGGGGTGCGCAGCTGGCGTTGGCCGAGGCGTTCCGTAACGTCGCCGTCACCGGTGCGACCCCGAAGGCCGTCACCAACTGCCTGAACTTCGGCTCACCCGAGGACCCGGGCGTCATGTGGCAGTTCCAGCAGGCCGTGCGCGGATTGGCGGACGGCTGCGTCACCCTCGGCATTCCCGTGACCGGCGGCAACGTCAGCTTCTACAACCAGACCGGTGCCGAGCCGATCCTGCCGACACCCGTCGTCGGTGTACTCGGCGTCATCGACGACGTGCATCGCCGCATCCCCACCGGCCTCGGACTCGAGCCCGGCGAGACGCTGATCCTGCTCGGCGAGACCTATGACGAGTTCGACGGGTCCATCTGGGCTCAGGTCGAGCACGATCACCTCGGCGGCGTGCCACCCAAGGTCGATCTCGCCCGCGAGCAACTGCTGGCAGACATTCTGCTCTCGTCCTCGCGCGACGGATTGGTCTCTGCGGCACACGATCTGTCCGAGGGCGGCCTCGCTCAGGCCGTCGTCGAAGCCGCTCTGGCCGGTGAAACCGGTTGCCGCATCATCCTTCCCGAGGGTGCCGATCCGTTCGTGACACTGTTCTCCGAGTCCTCGGGCCGCGTACTGGTCGCGGTACCGCGCACGGAAGAAACTCGCTTCACCGGCATGTGCACCGCCCGCGGTCTGCCGTGGGCACGCATCGGCGTCGTCGACGAGGGTTCGGATTCGATCGAGGTGCAAGGGCAGTTCTCCGTCCCGATGACGGAGCTGCGCGAGACGTTCGAGAGCACTCTTCCCAGACTCTTCGGCTGACCGAGGTGGGGGGACGCACATCGGAGCAGCGCCACGACGAGGTCGACGCGACACTCGAGCAGGACCAGCATCATCGGTACCACCTGCCCTCGGTCGAGTTCGTCGTCCCCTCACCCGCCAAGCATCCGTTCGTCATGTGGGCCTGGGGCCTGCTGCGCCTGGACTTCACCGGAATTGCGTTCAGCGCGTTGTTTTTCTGCTGGTCGTTGACTCCGTCTCTGCTCCCTCGTGGATGGCTGTTCCAGGGCATCATCGGCGGTATCAACGCGGCCATCGGCTACGCATTCGGCGTCGCGGTGGGGTGGGCCGTCACTCGGTGGTGGCTCTCGTCCCGATCGTGGTGGCCGTTGCCGCGCAAGGTCGAGCTGGCCGTCAAGGCTGCCGTTCCTGTCCTCGCGATCGCGGCGTCGATGATCATGCTGGCGATCTCGGCGGAATGGCAGCGTGAGC
>NZ_LVCU01000219.1:0-5915 GCF_001647185.1 Rhodococcus sp. EPR-147 | reverse complement strand
TCTCGGTGTGGCGGGTGTTGCGTGACTTCGTTCGTCTGCTCGCCCGTCAGATCAACCGCGTCGTGAAGATGCCGCGCGAAGTGGCCAATGCGCTCGGGGTCGTCGTCCTCGTCGTGTTGTCCGTCGCCCTGGTTCAGGGTGTCCTGCTGCGCGCGGTCTCCGAGGTCACCAATTCCGTGTTCAGTCTGCAGAACGACGAAACCCGGGACGGCGCAGAACAACCCGTCGCCGACGAACGCTCCGGCAGCCCGAACTCGTTGGCGCCATGGGACACCCTCGGATTCGAGGGTCGCAACTTCGTCTCCAGCGGACTGCGCGCCGACGAGATGGAGCGGGCAACGGGCCGCCCCAGCCTCGAACCGATCCGGGCATACGCAGGCCTGGAAACGGCAGAGACCCAGGACGAGCGACTGAACATCGTGGTCGCGGAGCTCGAACGCACCGGGGCATTCCAGCGCGCGGCTCTCGTCGTCGTCCCGACCACCGGAACCGGATGGGTCAATCCCACCGCCATCGAAGCCGAAGAGCTCATGTTCGACGGCGATGTCGCCACCGTCGCATCCCAGTACTCGTACCTGCCGAGTTGGATCTCCTTCATCGCGGAGGGAGACAAGGCCGCGCAGGCAGGCAGAGCTCTGATCGACAAGGTGCACGACCGCTGGCTGCAGGAACCGGAGGCCACGCGCCCGAAGTTCTACGTCTACGGCGAGAGCCTCGGTACCCAGGCGGGTGAAGGAGCGTTCGACGGTCTGGCCGACATCCGGGCCACCACCGACGGCGTCCTGTGGGTTGGACCGCCGAACAACAACCGCATCTGGAGTCAGTTCGTCAGCCGACGCGACCCGGGAAGCCCGGAGGTGCGGCCGGTCTACTCCGAGGGACTGACGGTCCGATTCGCCGACAACTCGTCGGGTATCCCGCCAGAGGATCAGCCCTGGTACGAGCCGCGGATCCTCTACGTCCAGCACGCGTCGGATCCGGTGGTCTGGTGGTCACCCGACCTGCTGTTCGAGCGTCCCGACTGGCTGTCCGAGCCACCGGGGCCGGACCGGCTGCCGAGCATGCGATGGTTCCCGGTCGTGACCTTCTGGCAGGTGGCCGCCGATCTGACCAACGCCGCGGGCGTTCCCGACGGACACGGCCACAACTACGGAACCCTCGTGCTCGACGGCTGGGTGGCCGTCGCCGCGCTCGAGGGGTGGACCGACCGCGACACCGAACGAGTCCGCGGAGTCATGGAGCAGTTCGCCGGCCGAGACGGTCCCGAGAAGTGAGAACCGCAGTGACGGCCGGAGTGGAGCCTGCGGAACGACCCATTCTGGCCGGAGTGGAGCCTGCGGAACGACCCATTCTGACCGGAATCGCGGCGACGGCGTGGAGCACTTACCTCCTTCCCGCGCTCGGTCTCGATGCCCGTGGACGGGCAGTGGCCAACGCGTCGTTCGCCGTCGGTGTGGCTGCACTGTCTCGAACGAGCGCAGCAGAGCTGGGCCTGCGCAATTTCGCTGCCGGCCTGAAGTGGGGCGCTGCGGCGTCGGCGGTGCCGGTGCTCGGATCTGCCGTCGTCGCCGCGATTCCCGCGTTGCGACGCCGCGTCCGGCCGTCCGAGGACGAACTGGCCGAGTGGGTCCTGTTTCGCATCCCGGTGGGAACGGTACTGACCGAGGAACTGCTCTTCCCCGGTGTGCTCGACGCCGCGTCGCCCGCTCTGTCGCCGATCTTCTTCGGGCTCTGGCACATTCACCCGGCCCGCGCGGCGGGTGACACCGTGGTCGGAACTGTGGTGGCAACGGCAGCGGCCGGTGTGGTGTTCTCGTGGCTTCGAGCCCGCAGCGGCAGTGTGCTCGCCCCGGCGCTGCTGCACTACTTTCTCAACGCCAGCGGCGCTGTGCTGGCGCATCTCGCAGCGGACGACAGGAGTTAGACGCAGTGCCACCGCACAAGGGAGTCGGCCCCGCCGAGGTACGCGAGGCCGTTCTGGCCGTCGAGCAATGGATCAAGGGTGAGGCGGACAAGCCTGCGCGGGCGCAGATTGCCGCCGCGGTACGCACCACTGCCAGAACTCTCGGCCAGAATGCGCCGGGATCCTCGGTGGAGGTGCGGGTACCGCCGTTCGTCGCGGTGCAGTGCATCGTGGGCCCGCATCACACCCGGGGGACACCGCCGAACGTGGTCGAAACCGACGCGCTGACGTGGCTGCAGGTGGTCACCGGAATCCGGGATTTCGCCGAGGCCCTCGCCGACGGTTCGATCGATGCATCGGGCAGTAGAGCGGCGGAAGTTGGCCGCTGGCTGCCACTGTTGTCCATCAGGTGATTCGCTCCAATTCCGGCACTGGTTCACCTACTGGGAATCTCCCGTCCACACGATGCGTTGACTCCGGTCGTGTGCCCGTAGACTCAGGCACGGCCCCCCGCCCCGTCCCCCAAGGGAGCAATGCCCGTGACCAACGCCGATTTGTCGGTCGACAGTCCGAATCTTCTGCTAGGCAAACCCCTCGACGAACCGGAGAACGAGCCGCGCGAGGAGTGCGGTGTGTTCGGAGTTTGGGCACCGGGCGAGGATGTGGCCAAGCTCTCGTACTACGGCCTCTATGCGCTGCAGCACCGTGGCCAGGAGGCTGCCGGCATCGCAGTGTCCGACGGTTCCCAGGTGCTGGTGTTCAAGGATCTCGGTCTCGTCAGCCAGGTGTTCGACGAGCAGACGCTCGGTGCGATGCCCGGGCATGTCGCCATCGGGCACTGCCGTTACTCCACCAGTGGTTCGGTCACGTGGGAGAACGCGCAGCCGATCTTCCGTACCACCACCGCCGGGACCGGTATTGCACTCGGCCACAACGGGAATCTGGTGAACTTCGCCGAGCTCGCCACCAAGGCGCGCGACGCAGGGCTGATCAGCGACCGACTGCAGGGCAACGGCACGTCGGATTCCGACGTGGTGACCGCGCTGCTGGCGCACAAGGCAGCCGACTGCACCATCGAGCAGGCGGCGATGGAACTGCTGCCTCTGCTCAAGGGTGCCTTCTGTCTGACGTTCATGGACGAGCACACTCTCTACGCCGCGCGTGACCCGCACGGCGTTCGACCGTTGTGCCTCGGCCGCCTCGATCGCGGCTGGGTGGTTGCCAGCGAGACTGCGGCACTCGACATCGTCGGTGCCGCGTTCGTCCGCGACATCGAGCCCGGTGAACTGCTCGCGATCGACGCCGACGGTGTTCGGTCCTCACGCTTCGCGGCTCCCGAGCCCAAGGGGTGCGTGTTCGAGTACGTGTATCTCGCTCGTCCCGACAGCGTCTATGGTGGTCGTTCGGTGCACTCGACGCGCGTCGAGATCGGACGTCGTCTCGCGAAGGAACATCCTGCCGAGGGGGACCTGGTCATCCCGGTGCCCGAGAGCGGAACTCCCGCTGCGGTCGGTTTCGCGCAGGGCTCCGGCATCCCCTACGGCCAGGGCTTGATGAAGAACGCCTATGTGGGCCGCACGTTCATTCAGCCGTCGCAGACCATTCGTCAACTCGGCATCCGGCTCAAGCTGAATCCTCTCAAAGAGGTCATACGGGGCAAAAGGCTGGTGGTGGTGGACGATTCGATCGTTCGCGGCAATACCCAGCGCGCCCTGATCAGGATGCTGCGCGAGGCCGGTGCGCTGGAGATTCACGTGCGAATCGCGTCGCCGCCGGTGCGCTGGCCCTGCTTCTACGGCATCGACTTCGCTTCTCCCGCAGAGCTGATCGCCAACGGTGTCGATTCCGAGGACGGAATTCTCGAGGGTGTTCGGCAGGCGATCGGTGCCGATTCGTTGGGGTACATCTCCATCGACGGCATGATCGCGGCCTCCGAGCAGCCTGAATCCCGGTTGTGTGCAGCATGTTTCACCGGCAAGTATCCGATCGATCTGCCGGCCGACAACGCACTCGGCAAGCACGTTCTCGAGGGTCTGCTGGCCTCGGCCGCCGGGCAGCCGGTGGACAACGACGCGAACGTGAGTGCTCTGAGTCGTCCCTGAGCAGGGCGTTCCTGCGAGGGAACAGCAGGGTTTTCTCAATGCCACATATTGGAAACAGTCCGTCGGTACTGTCCTTTCAGTTACATAGGACACACCGATTGGATAGAGGCTTTCAGATGACCCTGTCGCCCGACGACGGACGCATGCAGCGCTACAGCGCGGCATCGAAGACCGCTGCACCCGGTACAGCGGGACGCAAACACGGCAAGAAATTTGCTGCAGTGGCAGCACTGTCGGTACTCACATTGACTGCGGCAGCCTGCGGCTCGGGCCGCACCGACGAAGCCGGTGGCTCCGGTGAGGGCAGTGGCGGCACCATCACCGTCGGCACCACCGACCAGGTGACGTCACTCGACCCGGCGGGCTCGTACGACAACGGCTCGTTCATGGTCATGAACCAGACGTATCCCTTCCTGATGAATTTCGCGCCCGGTAGCTCCGAGCTCGAGCCCGATGTCGCCGAGAGCTGCGATTTCGCCGAGCCGACCGTCTACACGTGCACGCTGAAGGACGATCTGACGTTCGCGAACGGCAACCCGCTGACGAGCGAGAGCGTGAAGTTCTCCTTCGATCGCATCGTCGCCATCAACGATCCCAACGGACCCGCGTCGTTGCTGACGAACCTCGACAGCATCGCGACTCCGGACGAGAAGACCGTCGAGTTCACGCTCAAGGCCGCGAACGATCAGACGTTCCCGCAGATTCTGGCGACACCGGCGGGCCCGATCGTCGACCAGACCGTGTTCCCGGCAGATTCGATTCTCGACGACGACGCCATCGTGGCGGGCACCCCGTTCGCCGGCCCGTACTCCATCGCGAGCTACGCCAAGAACTCCCTCGTCAGCTTCACCGCGAACGGCGACTACAAGGGCATCCTCGGAACCCCGAAGACCTCGTCGATCAACGCGAAGTACTACACCAGCTCCGACAACCTCAAGCTCGACGTGCAGAACAAGGCCATCGACGTCGCATGGCGATCGCTGACCCCGACGGATGTCGAATCGCTCGGCAGCGTCGACGGTCTGACGGTGCACGAGGGACCCGGCGGTGAATCGCGCTACATGGTCTTCAACATGAACACGATGCCCGGTGACACCCCTGATCAGAAGCTGGCCGTGCGCAAGGCAATTGCGGCCTCGGTGGATCGCCAGGCGCTGTCCGACGGCGTCTACAAGGGCACCTACACCCCGCTGTACTCCGTCGTACCCACAGGCCTGGCCGGTGCGAACACCGCGTACGGCGACGTCTACGGCACCACCCCGAACCGCGACGAAGCAGCCGGATTCCTTTCTGCCGCAGGCGTTGCCACCCCGGTGCAGCTCAACTTGCAGTACAACCCGGACCACTACGGTTCGAGCTCGAGCGAGGAATACGCCGCGATCAAGAGCCAGCTCGACGCGACGGGCCTGTTCAACGTGAACCTGCAGTCCACCGAGTGGAGCACGTACACCAAGGAACGCGTCGCCGACGCCTACCCGGTGTACCAGCTGGGCTGGTTCCCGGACTACCCCGATGCGGACAACTACCTGACGCCGTTCTTCGGGCCGGACAACTTCCTGCAGTCGCACTTCGAGAGCCCGGCCATCACGTCACTGCTCGATCTCGAGCGCACGACCGCCGACGAGAATGCGCGGATGCAGATCATCGGTCAGATTCAGACCGAGCTCGCGACGAACTACCTGCCGACGCTTCCGTTGTTGGAGGGCAAGCAGATCGCCGTCGCCACCGACGAGGTCAGCGGCGTGGACGAGACTCTCGACGCCTCGTTCAAGTTCCGATTCGTCACTCTCGCCAAGGGCTGACCGGCGTGCCCACTACCGACAGCACGACGGTAGAGGGCGAGAAGCAAGCACAGCAGGTGAGCGCGCCGTCACGGTACGGCGCGCTCGCCCGTTATCTCGGGGTCAGAT
>NZ_LVCU01000218.1:0-742 GCF_001647185.1 Rhodococcus sp. EPR-147 | reverse complement strand
GTCGCCTACCTGCCGAACAGATCGCCCAGCGCAAGGCCGAGGCCGGCTACGACCGACCCATTCTGACGCAGTACTGGGAGTACCTGACCGGACTGTTGCGCGGCGATTTCGGCCGCTCCGCCACCGACAACCGCGCGATCAGTGACGTCCTGCTCGTCAACGGTGCTGCCACACTGGAATTGGCGTTCTGGGCACTGTTGGTCGCCTTCGCGGTCGGCATCCCGCTCGGATTCTTCGCCGCCACCCATCGGGACCGATTCGGCGACGCCTCACTGCGGATCTTCGCGATCCTGGCGTACGCGGCTCCGGTGTTCTTCGTCGGCATGTTGCTCAAGCTGCTGTTCGCAGTCAAGCTCGGCTGGCTGCCCGTCGCCGGTCGTGCCAGCACCAATGTGGAACTGGCACTGCAGAACGTCTCGCCCAAGACCAACATTCTGATCGTCGACTCGTTCCTGTACGGCGAGCCGAGCTACATCGTGGACGTGCTCGAGCATGCCGTGCTACCCGCACTCGCCCTGGGTCTGTTGACGGCCGGAGTGTTCCTGAGGCTGGTGCGCGTCAACCTGATTCAGACGTTGCAGGCACCGTTCGTCGACGCTGCGCGCGCTCGCGGATTGAGCGAGGGCACGGTGACGCGACGACATGCGTTCCGCAACGCCATGATTCCCATCGTCACCGTCATCGGCCTGCAGATCGCCGTACTCCTGGGCGGTGCGGTACTGACCGAGACGACCTTCGAGTG
>NZ_LVCU01000217.1:0-16212 GCF_001647185.1 Rhodococcus sp. EPR-147 | reverse complement strand
CGCCGTCGTCAGCTTCGTCACCGACGCGATCGTCGCACTCATCGACCCGAGAGTGAGGTTCTGATGAGCACCGAAGTCGTGCTGTCCGACGTCCCTCCCACCCGTCCGCACCGTCGAGGATTTCCCGGCGTCGCATTCGTCAAGTCCACGTCGGGGTTGCAACGCGTCACCTTGATCGTCGGGTTGGCGCTGATGGTGGCGTTCGTGATCGCCGCAGTGTTCGCCTCGCTTCTCGCGCCGTACGGGTTCTCGCAGACCAGCGACGCCGGGCAGGATTTCGCCCGACAAGCAGCCCCGTCCGCGCAGCACTGGTTCGGCACCTCGGTTCGCGGTGAGGACGTGTTCTCGCGCGTGATCTACGGTGCCCGAACGGCATTGATGGTGATCGCGTCGTCGTTGATTCTCTCGCTCATCATCGGTGTTCCGCTCGGCCTGGCCTCGGGCTACATCGGCCGTTGGTTCGACCGCGTGCTCGTGCTGTTCATGGACGCGATGTACGCGTTCCCCTCGCTGCTTCTCGCGGTGGTCATCTCGATCGTCGTCGCAGGCGGCCAGTCGTCGAGCTTCGGTGGCATCGCATCCGCAGCCATCGCCATCACGGCCATCTTCGTCCCGCAGTACTTCCGCGTCGTGCGCAACGCCACGGTGGCGGTCAAGACCGAACCGTACGTCGACGCCGCCCGGGTCACCGGTGCCGGCACTCCGCGAATCCTGTTCCGCCACATCCTCGCCAACGTGGTGCAGACGCTGCCGGTCATCATCACCCTCAACGGTGCCGAGGCCATCCTGACCCTCGCCGGACTCGGATTCCTCGGATTCGGCATCGAGCCCACCTCCGCCTCGGAGTGGGGATACGACATCAACAAGGCGCTGCCCGATATCTCCAACGGCATCTGGTGGACGTCGGTGTTCCCCGGCCTGGGCATCGTGTTGGTGGTGCTCGGCCTGACCATGGTGGGCGAAAGCGCAAGCGAGACACTCAATCCGCTGCTGCGTACCCGCAAGAAGTTCAAGAAGGCGGTGAAGGTATGACATCGAGTGTTGCAACTCCACGCGAGTCCGCATTGTCGGTGAAGTCGTTGTCCGTCACGTTCCTCACCGACGCCGGCGAAGTCGATGCCGTCACCGAGGTCTCGTTCGAGGTGTTCCCCGGCGAAGTACTCGCCGTGGTGGGGGAGTCCGGATCGGGCAAGTCCGTCAGCGTCCGATCCGCCATCGGCCTGCTCCCCGACACCGCACGCGTCGAAGGACACGTGGTACTCGGTGGCCAGGACGTGACGACGCTGAGCAACAAGGCGTGGGCGCAGTTGCGCGGCAACAAGATTTCGATGGTGTTCCAGGAACCGGGCAGCGCCCTCGATCCGCTGTTCACCATCGGCTATCAGATCGTCGAGGCGTTGCGGGCGCACACACGCGCCAAGAGTGGAGCCGGCGGAACGACCCGAAGTGACGACGGTAAGCGAATGTCGGCGAAGGATGCCAAGATTCGGGCCGTCGAGCTGTTGACGATGGTGGGTCTGCCCAATCCCGAGCAGCGCTTCTCGTACTACCCGCACGAGCTCTCGGGTGGGCAGAAGCAACGCGTCATGATCGCGATCGCCATCTCGTGCGAGGCGAAGGTCATCATCGCCGACGAGCCGACCACCGCTCTCGACGTCACGGTGCAGGCCGAAATCCTGGACCTGCTCCGTGATCTCAAGGATCGGCTCGGCTGCGCCATCGTGCTCATCACCCACAGCATGGGCGTCGTGTCCGACCTGGCCGACCGCGTCGTCGTCATGCAGAACGGCCGCGTCGTCGAGGAAGCTCCGGTGGCGCAACTCTTCGACGCACCCGCCGACGACTACACCAAGAAGCTGCTGGCCGCGGTGCCGACCCTCGCCGCCGTGGAGTCCGACAAGACGGTAGACACCTCGGGAGAACCGGTACTCGACGTCTCGCGTCTGGTGGTGCAGTTCTCCGGCGGCGTCGGCTCACCTGCGTTCCGGGCGGTCGACGACGTCTCGCTCACCATCCACCGCGGCGAAACCCTGGGGCTGGTGGGCGAATCCGGCTCGGGCAAGTCCACGATCGGCAGATGTGTTGCAGCACTGCAGAAGCCGACCAGCGGCAGCGTGACGGTGATGGGACAGAACATCGCAGGCGTGAGCGAACGCAAGCTGAAGCCGTTACGTAAGCGATTCGGCTTCGTCTTCCAGGACCCGTCCGCATCACTGAACCCCCGACTGACCGTCGGGCAATGCATCGCCGAACCGATGATCGTGCACAAGTACGGCTCAAAGGACGCGATCGCGGCGAGGACGACCGAGTTGCTCGACGCCGTGCAACTGCCGTCGGGCACCGACAAGCGCTACCCCCACGAGCTCTCCGGTGGGCAGCGGCAACGCGTCAGCCTGGCGCGGGCACTGGTGCTGGGACCTGATCTGGTGGTCGCGGACGAGCCGACCAGCGCTCTGGACGTGTCGGTGCAGGCAGCCGTGCTCGATCTGTTCGAGGCACTGCAGCAGGAATTCGGCTTCGCCTGCCTGTTCATCAGTCACGACCTCGCGGTGGTCGACCGCGTCGCGCATCGCGTGGTGGTGCTGCGCAACGGGGCGATCGTGGAAGAGGGAACACCGTGGAAGATCCTGCGATCGCCGGAGGCCGACTACACCAAGAAGCTGTTGGCGGCGATCCCGGGCAAGCGCCTGCACACGTGAATTCTTCTCGCCACCGGGCACTCCGGTACCGTTAGGGCGCTATCTGTGCCGTCACGGGCGCTCACATGATCGAGTACACAGGCTGGAGCCGAATGACCGAGGAATCCCAACCCACGAGCGCAACTCACTCGGGCGGTGCCTCCTACGCGGCGGCCGGGGTCGACATCGCCGCAGGAGATCGAGCAGTGCAACTGTTCGCGCCGCTCGCCAAGAAGGCCAGCAGGCCCGAGGTCATGGGCGGTCTCGGCGGTTTCGCCGGCCTCTTCGCGCTCAAGGGCGACTACCGCGAGCCCGTCCTGGCCGCCTCGACCGACGGCGTCGGCACCAAGGTGGCCGTGGCGCAGGCGCTCGGCAAGCACGACACCCTGGGCCTCGACCTGGTCGCAATGGTCGTCGACGACCTCGTCGTCTGTGGTGCCGAGCCACTGTTCCTGCAGGATTACATCGCCGTGGGCCGAGTGGTTCCCGAGCAGGTCGCGGAACTGGTCAAGGGCATCGCAGAAGGCTGCATCATCGCCGGCTGCGCACTGCTCGGCGGCGAGACGGCCGAGCATCCGGGACTGATGGCCGACGGCGATTACGACCTCTCGGCCACCGGCATCGGCGTCGTAGAGGCTGATTCGATCCTCGGACCCGAGCGGGTGCGTCCCGGTGACGTCGTCATCGGCATGGGATCGTCGGGTCTGCACTCCAACGGCTACTCCCTCGCGCGCAAGGTGCTGCTGGAGATCAACCACATGGATCTCGGCGGACACGTCGAGGAGTTCGGCCGCACCCTCGGCGAGGAGCTGCTCGAACCGACCAAGATCTACGCCAAGGACTGCCTCGCGCTCGCGGCCGAAACCGACGTGCGCACGTTCTGCCACGTCACCGGCGGCGGATTGGCGAACAACCTCTCACGGGTGATGCCCGAGGGCCTGGTCGCCGAACTCGACCGCACCACGTGGAGCCCTGCCCCGATCTTCTCGCTGATCGCTCAGCGCGGACGCGTCGAGCGGGCCGAGATGGAGCAGACGTTCAACATGGGAGTCGGCATGGTCGCCATCGTGGCACCCGAGGACGTCGACCGCGCACTCGCCGTGCTGACCGCACGCCACATCGACTGCTGGACGCTGGGTACGGTGAAGAAGGCGACCGGTAAGGACGTCGCCGACGAGCGTGCGCTGCTGCTGGGTAACCACCCGAGGTTCTGATCGCCCGAGGACGGGCAAACAAGTGAGGGGGAGCCGCATCGCGGCTCCCCCTCAGTCGTTGTCGTGCTCAGTACTAGCGTCGCCAGTCCTCGTACTCGTCTTCTTCGACTCGGGAAGGCGCGTCCGAGTCGACGCCGCCACGATGCGAGTTCGACGAACCACCGGAGAGCTCTTGCTGCAGTCTCTCCAAGTCCGTAATAGGCGAGCTGTACTTGAGCTCACGAGCGACCTTTGTCTGC
Source organism: Rhodococcus sp. EPR-147 (assembly GCF_001647185.1). Classification (NCBI taxonomy): domain Bacteria; kingdom Bacillati; phylum Actinomycetota; class Actinomycetes; order Mycobacteriales; family Nocardiaceae; genus Rhodococcus; species Rhodococcus sp. EPR-147. The sequence goes on along the minus strand of NZ_LVCU01000217.1, from coordinate 12,081 downwards.
TTTGCCTTAGCCCTGCCTCGGCCCATGGCGGTGCCCCCTCGCGGACTTTCGGGGCGGCCTGGGGAAATTTGGCGGCCCCGTTAGAGTTGGTATTTCTTCCTGGGACACACTCTAGCGCGCGAATCGCCGCGATGCGCAGACGGCACCACGTGTCGGTGCCGGGCGAACGGGCGCGACACGCCCGGAAAATGGGTCGACGCAGCCTGTACCTGCAGAAATCCGTGCACAGGCAAACTATCTCCGTTTCGCGACACGAGAACTACGTGCTGCGCGTCATGGGGAGCGACGCACTCAGGGGTCAGTTGCGCAACGATTTCAGTGCCGCAGCCGCATCGCGGTAGACCTTCGGTGCCAAATCGGGCTGATCGAGCAAAGTGGACATCGCGGTTGCGTCGGTTCCTCGGAACAGGTCGCGAACCGTCACCCCGTGTTGGGGTACCGACTCCACCGTCACCGTGTCACCGCCGCCGAAGACCCCGGGTTCGAGAACTCGGAAGTACGCACCCACATCACCTCGGTCCGCGAAGCGACGGATCCATCTCGGCTGGTCCATCCACCGTGCGAACGTCGCGCAGGGCTTGCGGGCGATCGTCACCTCCAAGGCCACCGTGCCGATGCGCCACCGCGACCCGATCACCGCGTCGGTCACCGGTACACCCTCGGTGCGGAGGTTCTCCCCGAGACGACCCGGTGGAACCGGCACCCCCAGCTCGTCGGCCCAGTGCTGCGCCTCGACCTCGTCGTAGGCGTACACGGCCTGATCGAGTCCGCCGTGGAATTTCGTGTCCCGACAGTGATCACCGCCGATGCCGAGCTCGTGCACGTCCACCTGCCCGTCGACGGGCCGCTTGTCGATACCACTGTCGACCACCGCTCGGCGTCCGAACGGAACATCGGCGTGCACGACGCAGACCGCCAGGACCCTCCCGGTCACCGGCCGCGTAGGCGGTCGACCGCAGCGCGGCCGGCCTGGACGTCGTCGTACGACGGGATCGAGTCCGGATCGATCGACGCGGCACACGGCCCCGCCTCGAGGGCAGTGTCGACCGGAATCGTTCGTTTGAGAAGGGCCAATGCGATCGGCCCCAGCTCGAAGTGGTCGATGACGGTGCCCAGACGGCCCACCGAGCGTCCGCCTGCGGTCACCGGATCGCCCGTGCCGGGCCGACCGTCCGCAGAGCCGTCGAGATGCAGCAGCACCAGGTGCCGGGGCGGGCGACCGAGATTGTGCACGCGCGAGACCGTCTCCTGCCCGCGGTAGCAGCCCTTCTCCAGATGCACCGCGCCGAACTCGGCTGCGCTGCCGATCCAGCGAACCTCGTGCGGAATGGTCTTCTCGTCGGTGTCCACGCCCACCCGCGGACGCAACGATTCCACCCGCAACGCGTCGAACGCCCAGGTTCCGGCTGGGGCGGCCCCGGCGTCGCGCAGTCGGAGGAACCACTCGCTCAGACTCGCGCGGGGGATCACCACGTCGTACGAATTCGCGCCGGGCCAGGGCATCCGCCGCACGAAACCGCCGCCGTCGATCGGCGACGCACCGTAGACCTCGCTCGGAGCCGGCAGGCCGGCCTTCTCGAGCACCGATGCCGCGTCGGATCCGAGGACGGTGAGAACGGCGAGTTCGTCGGCCTCACGGGGTTCGGCCTTGGCCCAGAACACCATCTTCTTCAGGAACGACAGCAGATCCGGTCCGGCCGAGCGCTCGGTGTCGATGTACGTGACGCCGGCCAGGTCGGTCTGGACGAAGTGATGCTCGATGCGGCCGTTGACATCCAGGCTCAGATTCTCGGCCGAGCTGCCGTCGGGCAGGTTGGAGACGAGTTGGCTCGAGATCGTGTTCAACCAACTCAGACGTTCGTCTCCGCCGATGGCCAGAACGAAACGATGGGAACGGTCGATGACGGCAGCGCCGCTGACCGCGTCGCGTTGCTCGCCGAACGGATTGCCGTAGTGCCAGGCCACCCCGGCATCGACGCTGTCGTCGGGGGAGGGCACTGCGCCGGGGAGTGTCAGAAGTGGACTCGGGCTGATCGTGACTGTGTCGGACACATCCCCCATAGTAGGAGCCCGTCGGCGCAGCAACTCGGTGACCGGTCCCTTTACACCCTCGAAACGGCGACGACACGGCACCGCGACGACACGGACCTAGCGTGTCGATCCATGAAGAAACTGGCGCATCCGGCCGCGCAGATCGGCCTCGCCGCGATCGGCGGCATCGTGTTCGGGTTGGTGGTCGGCGAGTGGGCCGCGAACCTGAAGTTCATCGGTGATCTGTTCATCCGACTGATCCAGATGTCGATCGTCCCGCTGGTGATGGCTTCGGTCATCGTGGCCACCGGGTCGATGGCGGGGGCGGGAACCGGCAAGATCGCGTTTCGCACCTTCAAGTGGATGATCGGGTTCTCGGTCGTCGCCGCTGTGCTGGCCTGGGTGCTGAGCACCATCATTCGGCCGGGCGCGGGCATGGTGTTCACCCAGCAGCTCGATCCGGCGCTCGAGGAGTCGGCGAGCGAGGCGCTCGGCTGGCAGGACACGCTGCTGAACTTCGTCAGCACCAACGTGTTCGACGCCATGTCGACGGCGACGATGGTGCCGATCATCGTCTTCTCGCTGCTCTTCGGTATCGCGCTACGCAGTCACATCACCAAGACCGGCAACACCCAGGTGCTCTCGTTCATGGACCAGATTCAGCAGATCGTCCTGACGATGATCCGGCTCGTCATGGTCATCGCCCCGGTCGGTGTGTTCTGCCTGCTCGCCGCGCTCGCCGGAGACGTCGGATTCTCCGTGGTGTCCACCGCGCTGAGCTACCTCGGTACGACGCTGCTCGGGGTGCTGATTCTGTTCGCACTCTTCGTCGTGGTCGTGACGATGCGGACCCGATTGAACCCGTGGAAGCTGCCCAGCAAGCTCACCGAACAGACGGCCGTCGCGGTGACGACGACGAGCTCGGCCGTCACGTTCCCGACGGTGCTGCGCAACACCGTCGAGAAGGTCGGCGTCAGTCAGAAGGTCGCCAACTTCACGCTGTCGATCGGGTTGACGATGGGGTCCTACGGTGCCGTGCTCAACTACATGATCGTGGTGATGTTCCTCGCGCAGGCAGGCAACATCGACCTGAGTCTCGGGCAGATCGTGCTGGGCATGGGCCTGGCGGTTCTGCTGAACATGGGCACCATCACCGTGCCCGGCGGATTCCCCGTCGTCGCTATGTTCCTCGCGACCTCGCTCGACCTTCCCTTCGAGGCCGTCGGCCTGCTGATCGCCGTGGACTGGTTCGCCGGGATCTTCCGTACCTTCCTCAACGTGAACGGAGACACGTTCGTCGCGATGCTCGTCGCCAACGCCGACGACGAGATCGACCGCGAGGTCTACAACGGCACCAAGGTCGTCGTCGCCGAGGATCTCGACCTCGACGAGTACGCCGACGCGCTGGCAACGGCCGACCGAGCGGATTGATCGAACGCGTCCGCTCCCCTCTAAGGTGGCGGGCATGTCGGAGTCGGTAGTGGTGACGTTGGACGGCCGAGTGCACGACGCGAATCGGCCGTTGTTGTTCGCCGACGACCTGGCCGCGGTGCGCGGCGACGGGGTCTTCGAGACGCTGCTCGTGCGCGGGGGCGCGGCCTGTGCGGTCGAGTTGCATCTGGCCCGGCTGGTGGCGTCGGCGAAGGCGCTGGACCTACCCGTCCCCGATCTCGACCGGTGGCGCGCGGTCGTGGAACAGTCCGTGGGTCTGTGGGCGCAGGAGTCGGAGGACGAGGCGGTTCTTCGCTTGGTCCTCAGCCGCGGACGGGAGGGCGGTGGTTGCCCCACCGCATACGTGACGGTGGGGCCGCTGCCCGAGCGAGTGCGGGCAGCGCGCACCGACGGGGTGTCGGTGATCACGCTCGATCGCGGCTACTCGGTGGACTTCTCGTCGGGAGCGCCGTGGCAGCTCGCGGGGGCCAAGACGTTGTCGTATGCGACCAACATGGCCGCGCTGCGACATGCCGCAACGCAGGGTGTCGACGACGTGATCTACCTCAGCAGCGAGGGGCGGGTGCTCGAAGGTCCACGCTCGACGGTGGTGCTCGCGCGCGGTAAGACTCTCGTCACACCGTCCGTCGAACAAGGCATCCTGGCCGGAACCACGGTCGCCGGGTTGTTCGCCGTGGCCGAGTCCGCTGGTTGGACATGCGAACACGGGCACCTGTATCCCGCGGATCTCGTTGCCGCAGATGGCGTTTGGCTTGTCTCGAGCGTCACCCTCGCGGCTCGGGTCACGGCGATGAACGGCGTTCCCCTGGGCACTCGGAGGCTTGCCGGTGACGTTTCGACGATGGTCGACACGGCCGTGGAGGCGGTCGAAACTCGATAGGAGTCCAACGACCCTGCCGAAAGACTCTTCCCTACTACTAACCGTAGTAGTACATTCGAGTTTGTCGCGGGCCAACGCCCTGACCTGCGGTGTTGCCCGTCACAGCTCGGGTGTGAGAGTTCGGAGTATCGATGGACGCGTTGGATGTCTCGCGGTGGCAGTTCGGTATCACCACCGTTTACCACTTCATTCTCGTACCTCTCACGATCGGCCTCGCGCCGATGGTGGCCGCCATGCAGACCATGTGGGTGATCACCGGGAAGGACTCCTGGTATCGGCTGACCAAGTTCTTCGGCAAACTGTTCCTCATCAACTTCGCCCTCGGCGTCGCGACCGGAATCGTCCAGGAATTCCAATTCGGCATGAACTGGAGCGAATACTCACGGTTCGTCGGTGACGTGTTCGGTGCACCCCTCGCGCTCGAGGGATTGGTCGCGTTCTTCCTCGAGTCCACGTTCCTCGGCCTGTGGATATTCGGCTGGAGCCGACTCCCGAAACTCGTTCACCTGGCGACCATTTGGCTCGTCGCCATCGGTGTCAACGCCTCCGCCTTCTTCATCATCGCAGCCAACTCCTGGATGCAGCATCCCGTCGGCGCGATCTACAACGAAGAGACCGGCCGCGCCGAACTCACGGACATCTGGGCACTGCTCACCAACAACACTGCGCTGGCGGCCTTTCCGCACGCCGTCGCAGGAGCATTCCTCACCGCCGCGACCTTCGTCGCCGGCATCTCCGGTTGGTGGATGGTGCGTGAGGCTCGCAGGAAGCAGGCTGAGTTCGCTCCGCTGTCCGAAAACGGACTCGCACCGCAGGCTCCGCTCCCGGCCGCTGGGGTCACCACTCTGCAGGCTCCGCTCCCGGCCACGGACTCGCGTTCGATGTTCAGATCCGCAGCACGAATGTCCTTCATCGTCATGATCGTTGCCGGCGGTGCGCTCGCCATCACCGGAGACATTCAGGGCAAGCTCATGTTCGAGCAGCAGCCCATGAAGATGGCCTCCGCAGAATCGTTGTGCGACACCGAGACCGGGGCCAGCTTCTCGCTCCTGACCGTGGGCACCCACAACAACTGCGAATCCGTGATTCACCTCATCGCGATTCCCGGACTCACCTCGTTCCTGGCGGAGAACGACTTCGGTGCCACCGTGCAGGGCGTCAACCAACTGCAGGAGCAGTACGAGCAGCAGTTCGGCCCCGGAAACTACAAGCCGAACCTGTTCGTCACCTACTGGGCGTTCCGAATGATGATCGGACTGGCCGCCGGCTCGGCCCTGCTCGCCATCGCGGGTCTGTGGGTCACCCGGGGTGGCCGGATTCCCGACCAGAAGTGGTTCTCGTGGTTGTCGCTGCTGGCGATTCCGACGCCGTTCCTCGCCAACAGTGCGGGCTGGATCTTCACCGAAATGGGCCGTCAGCCATGGGTTGTCGCGCCGAACCTCTCGGGAGTCGATCAGATACGGCTGACCGTGGACCAGGGCGTGTCCGACCATCCCGTCGGCCTCGTTCTCGCCTCGCTGGTGACGTTCACACTGCTGTACGCCGCCCTCGGTGGTGTCTGGTTCTTCCTTCTTCGTCGCTATGTCATCGAAGGGCCTCTCGACCACGACGCGCATCCGCACGTCGATCCACCGGAATCGGAAGACGAAGAGCCCAAACAGCTCTCGTTCGCGTACTAGGGGAAAACCATGTCACTACCCGAATTCTGGTTCTTCGTCATCGCCTTCTTCTTCGTCGGCTACTTCGTGCTCGAAGGTTTCGACTTCGGCGTCGGCATGCTCATGCCGATCCTGGGCAGGCATCCCGACGCCGCCACGGGGGAGAAGCGCAGGCGTGCGGTTCTGAACACGATCGGCCCGGTCTGGGACGGCAACGAGGTGTGGCTCATCACCGCAGGTGGCGCACTGTTCGCGGCCTTCCCGGAGTGGTACGCCACGTTGTTCTCGGGCTTCTACCTGCCGCTGCTGCTCATCCTGGTGGCGCTGATCTTGCGTATCTGCGCCATCGAATGGCGCGGCAAGATCGACGACCCGGTGTGGCGTCGGCGCTGCGACATCGGCATCGGCATCGGCTCGTGGGTTCCGGCGGTGCTGTGGGGCGTCGCGTTCGCCAACATCGTGCGCGGCGTCGCGATCGACGAGAACAAGAAGGTCACCGCAGGCTTCTTCGATCTGCTCAACCCGTACGCTCTGCTCGGCGGTGCCACCATGGCTTTGGTGTTCGCCCTGCACGGCGCGGTGTTCATCGCGCTCAAGACTTCCGGGGACGTGCACGAGGATTCCGTGAAAATTGCGGCGCGCCTGTCGGTTCCGGCAGTTCTCGTCGGCGGCACCTTCGCCCTGTGGACCCAACTCGCGCACGGCAAGACCTGGACGTGGCTACTCGTCGCGGTGGCCGCTGTCGCACTGCTTCTCGTCGTCGCGCTGACGGCGAAAGTGCGTGAAGGCTGGGCATTCGTCTTCACCAGCGTTGCCATCGTTGCCGTCGTGGTGCTGTTGTTCGCCTCGCTGTTCCCCAATGTCATGCCGTCCACTACGGATGCCGCGTTCGATCTCACCATCGCGAACGCGTCGTCGAGCCCGTACACGTTGAAGGTCATGACGTGGGCTGCAGCCTTCGCCGCCCCTGTCGTTCTCGGATATCAGGCCTGGACGTACTGGGTCTTCCGCCAGCGCATTTCGAGTGCCCAGATTCCGGATTCGATCGGACTGACGGTGAAATCGTGACCGCGCCCGCTGCGCCGCGGGGACGGGCGAAGGGGCCCGTAGATCCGCGACTGTGGAAATACTCTCGATCGGCGCGAGGCTACCTGGTCGTCACTGTCGCTCTGTCGACCGTCGTCACCCTGTGCATCATCGTCGGCGCGCTTGCGATCGGCCGCGTACTGGCAGGCGTCATCACCGACCCGACGGCACGGTCGTTGTCCGCCTGGACGACGGAACTGGCCGTGCTGGCGGGCGCAATGGCCGTCCGTGTGCTCGCCACCGGAGCCCAGTCCCGCTATGCGCACCGGTCGGCGTCGCGTGTGGTGGCCGAGCTCGAAGTCGAGGTACTCACGGCAGCAACCCGTTTCGAGCCCCGAGAGCTCGACCGCGAACGGGAGGAGTTGACCGTCGTCGTCACCCGAGCCATCGGGGGTCTGCGCGCCTACCTGACCGGATACCTGCCGGCGCTGGTGTCCGCGGTCATCGTCACTCCGCTCGTTCTGGTCGTCATCGTCACTCAGGACGTGACCTCGGCTGTGGTCATCGCGGTGACCCTGCCGCTCATCCCGATCTTCATGATTCTGATCGGGTTGCTGACCAAGGGCCGAGCCGCGGCGACGCTCACCACGATGACCCGGTTGTCTGCGCAGTTGCTCGATCTACTGGCCGGTCTGCCGACCTTGCGCGCGCTGCGCCGCGAACACGGCCCGGCCGCTCGCATCCGCGCACTGGGCGACGCCCATCGACGAACCACGATGCGCGCGTTGAAGGTTGCCTTCCTCTCGTCGATGGTGCTGGAGTTGCTCGCGACCCTGTGTGTCGCACTGGTGGCCGTCGGCATCGGCTTGCGCTTGGTCTTCGGGGAGATGACGCTCGAAGCGGGCATCATCGCGTTGATCCTCGCCCCCGAGGTGTACTTCCCGCTGCGCGCCGTGGGGACCCAGTTCCACGCAGCAGAGGACGGCGTCGAGGCCGCGGAGCGAGCCTTCCGGGTCCTGGACCGGCGTACGACACAGCCGACCGGTGGCCGGACCGTGAACGCGACAACCGCGGACATCGAACTCGTCGGACTCACCGTCGCGAGCCGGGACGGTAACGCTCCGGCCGGACTGAGTGCGCTGTGCCGAACGGGCACCATCACGGTACTGACCGGCCCCAACGGCTCGGGTAAATCGACTGCGCTGCAAGCCGTTCTGGGGCTCACGTCGCCCACGAGCGGTGCGGTACTCGTCGGCGGGGTGCCCGTGGTCGATCTCGATCTCGACCGGTGGTGGGCTCAGATCGCCTGGCTCCCGCAGCGGCCGGTGCTGCTTCCCGGCACGCTGTACGAGAACGTCACCCTCCACGGTGTGCCCGACGCCGATGCACTGGACGCAGCCTGCCGCGCTTCGGGATTCGACGCCGTACTCCGAGAGCACCCGAACGGCTGGAACACTCGCGTCGGGCAGGGCGGAGTGGGTCTGTCCCTCGGCGAACTGCAACGCCTGGCCCTGACCCGAACCTTCGTCTCCGACGCGACGGTGATGGTACTGGACGAGCCGACGGCGCACCTGGACGCGGCGAGTGAACAGACCGTGCTGCACGCCATTCGAGATGCAGCCGACCGAGGCGTCACCGTGGTGATGGTCGGTCACCGGCGCGCGGTGCTGCACGCCGCCGATCGCGTCGTCGAGGTGCGAAGCAGTTCGCCGGTGGTACCGGAGTTCGATCATGTCTGACCTACGACGCGCACTGGCACTGTTCGAGCTCTCCCCGCGCAGGGTGGCACTGGCGGTGGCGGCCGGCGTGGCAACACTCGGCAGCGCACTGGCTCTCGCCGCACTGTCGGCATGGTTGATCACCCGAGCCTGGCAGATGCCTCCGGTGATGGACCTGACCGTCGCAGTGGTAGCCGTTCGGGCGCTGGGCATCTCGCGCGGTGTGTTCCGCTACCTCGAACGATTGACCACGCACGACGCGGCCCTACGCGGTACGACGGCAGCGCGCACGAGGATCTACGAGCAATTGGCGAACGGACACGGCGCGCTCGCTCTGCGGCGCGGTGACGTACTGGCTCGCACCGGGGCGGACGTCGACGTGCTCGGCGACGTTGTCATACGCGCGATCGTCCCCATCTGTGTCAGCGTCGTGATGATGCTCGCAGCCGTGGGACTGCTCGCCGGTATCGCACCTGCTGCTGCGTCGATCCTGGCGGTGTCGTTGCTGATCGCCGGGGTGGGCGCACCGATTCTGGCGGCGCGGTCGGCGAGGATCGCCGAGGAGGCCGGAGCCGACGCCGACGCGCGGTTCGCCGAGACCGCCGTCCGAGCACTCGACCACGCCGCGGAACTGCGGGTCGCCGGGCGCCTCGACGCGACCCTCGCCGAAGCCCGCGGCGCAGCGCAGGATTCGGTCACTGCCCGCGACCGGGCGGCGCGACCGTCGGCGCTGGCCGATGCCGCCGTTCCGTTGTCGATCGGTGCATCGGTGATCGGGTCCTTTCTCGTCGGCATCGGGCTGTACGGACCGACCGGAGGTACCGCAGGTGGCATGACTCCGATGGCTCTGGCGATCATCGTGCTGGTTCCGCTCGCCGCCTTCGAGGCGACCGCGGCACTCCCCGGGGCGGCAATCGCCCTGATGCGTGGACGAATCGCGGCCACTCGAGTCATGGCGATGCTGGATGCGGCTCCGCCGCATGTGAGTAGAAACTCGACCCCTGCTACGAACTTCCGTGCACATGCCCGGAGCGCTCTCATCGGGCCCAGCGGATCGGGCAAGTCCACGATGCTGCGGGAGTTCGCCGAGGAATGCGGTTCGGACGCAGCGCTGTTCGCCGAGGACGCGCATCTGTTCGACACCTCGATTCTGGAGAACCTACGTGTGGTGCGCGGCGATGTCGACGAAGCACAGGCATCGGATGCGCTGCGACGCGTGGGCCTTGGCCCATGGCTCGACGCGCAGCCCCTCGGGGTTCACACCACCCTGGTCGGCGGTGCGCAGGCCGTCTCGGGCGGAGAACGGCGCAGACTGCTGTTGGCTCGCGCTGTGCTCAGTACGGCCCCGATCGTGCTGCTGGACGAGCCGACCGAACATCTCGACCGAATCTCCGGTGAACAGCTACTGCGAGAGTTGCTCACCACCGACGACGGCCTGTTCGGAGCCGATCGAATCGTGGTGGTCGTCACTCATCAACTGCCGGAGAACACCGACGCCGACCAGGTGATCGACCTCGGCTCGAATCGTGGGAAAAAACTCTTTGCCGACTCGGAAACTCGGGCGTACGTTGTGAAGTACACGAGAGAGGAGGTGGTCTGAAGTTGATGAACTCTAGGACGCGTGAGGTGGCTGTCAGCTAGCCGCAATCGCTGACGGATTCACTGCGAAGACCGCGCGAGCGGCAAGCGAATCCCAGGCAGCTACCCGGCCCCCGAGCCCCCGACCTGTCCGGTCGGGACCTGACATCAGGTACGGCTCGGGGGCCGTTCGCTGTGGGTACCGAAGTGGTTGTGTCTCAGCCGATGTAGCGAGACAGGCGCGCGGACAACCGCGGTGCCAGTGGGCCGTCGGCGACGACGCGTTCCTCGACGTATGCGAGGTCCCCGCCTTCGACGATGCCGTAGAGCCGCTTGGCCCCGCCGACCAACGCACCCGAAGTGCTACGGATGACGACATCGGTGGCCAGTTCCCAGGACGACTTGGTCAGGGCGTGGCCGTAATACAGTTCGACGACTCCGGTGCTGTGGGTCAGCAGCAGTTCGACGAGCTCTTCGTCCTCGGAACCCTTGAGCCCGTGGCCTCCGCTCATCCGCCAGAATCCGGTTTCGCGGAGGTCGGGATGTGCGAAGTTGCCGTCGGAGTCGAGTCGCCACGAACGCGATTCCCAGCTCAGGTAGCTACCGCCGTCGTGAGTGACGACGATCTGCTGACCGAAGGGATAGTCGGTACCCGACTCGGGGTCGTGGCCCTCGCCCTCGCCACGCCACACGCCGACGAGCGGCAACAGAGCGAGCATCGACGGGTGCAGATCGGGGCCGAGGCGAAGATTGGCCGTGTCGTCGGGGTGCGGGATGTCCGGCAGGACCGGAACGTTCCGCGTCGACGCGTCGGCGAACTTCTGTTCGGCGGCCGCTATTGCTTCGTCGCCACTGGTGACGGGGGTGTCGAGCCCCTCGTCAGCTCTGCCGGGTTGCCCCGCAACCGGTTCTGTCACGACTCGTCGTTGACCAGTCGGTAGACGACGTAGAGCGAGAACGCGATGATGGCTACTGCCGCAAGAACGAGAAGTAGCTCGAAGAAGATGACCACGAGTGCGAGTTTAACCCGCAGCGATCGTCGTCGAGGACAGCGGCCCGAATACCGCCTGTGTCCTTGGTGACATCCAACCGAATTCGGGGCCTCGAGTGCGCTGGATCACTCATAGCTGTGGAGAAATCCTGTCGAGCAGGTACCTTCTTCGGGGGGCGTCGGGCGCTCGAGGGTGAGTTTCCGATGTTGTTCACTGTGTTCTGTCACGAAGGCTGGGGAGGTCTCCGCAACAATGCTGCGTCGTAAACGGGCTCTGACATCGTCGTTCGGTCCGTTGTTGATCAGGTCGGCGGTGGTGACCCTGGCGTTGGCGCTGGCCGCTCCCGCAGCCGCACTCGCCGCTCCGGACTCGGGATCGGCAGAGTCGGGATCATCGGACTCCGGTTCCGCCGACGCGGGTTCCTCCGACTTCGGATCGTCGCAGGGCCCGAACATCGACCCCAACAACTACGCGCAGGACTGCCCCGATGTGCTGGTGCTGGCGGTGTCCGGTGCCACCGACTCGGCGTCGGACCGCAATCCTCTGGCCGAGCAGGCGTCCACGGTCGCGTCGAACTGGGTCGGGAACGTGACGGTCCCGGTCGGTGAGGCCAATGCCGACAGCCCGGGTACCGTCGGCTGGCTCTACGTCCCGTACGCCTCGACGTACGGCTTCGACGTTCTGGACGACGTGCCGACCTACCACGAGTCGATCGTGGAAGGCGTCGCAACGACCAATCGTCTGAT
>NZ_LVCU01000216.1:0-11972 GCF_001647185.1 Rhodococcus sp. EPR-147 | reverse complement strand
GAGATCGGCGCGCGTGACTCGAGTGCCCTGGTCAACGGCGACGACATCGCAGGCGTGATCATGGTCGGTTCGCCCTACCGCCCGGCCGGTGTGCCGAATTTCGGTGACGAGCCGGGTGAATCGCTCGGTGGCTTCATGGACCAGTCGCCGCGGGATTACGGAACGCTGACCGACAAGGTCACCTGGTCGTGCCGACCGTGGGATCTGGCATGCGACGCTCCGGACGACATCGAACTTCTGCAGCTCGCCCTCGAGGTCATCTCGCAGATGCGGCTGACCGTCCTCAACCCGGTACAGACCGTGTCCGACTTCGCGCGCGCAGTGACGACCATTGCTTCGCGCGCGATCGTCGATATCGCCACCGACAAATCATGGTTCACCTCCGACGAGACTCTGCTGCAGGTCTTGGTGAGGGTGGCGGATGTGGATTACACCGTCGCCGATCAGCAGGCGGTGGACGCATTGACACCGGAGCAGCTCCTCGCCGATCTCAACTGGGCGATGGGGCCCGGTGCCGAGACCGTGGAAGCCAAGCTCCGTGCCGAGGCCACCGGGTTCGAGGAGAACAACAAGGGCATCGCCGACGTCGTGCTCGGGCCCTACCTGGCGCTCGGCTTCCTGCAGCACCTGTCCTACTGGTACAACGACCCCAACGACGGGTACGAGTGGGAGAGCGAGAAGATGGTCGCGTGGATCACCGACCTTGCGCGCACCGAACGCGAGAAGAAGAACGCACCGCAGACGGCGGCACCTGAAGCCCCCGCCCCGGAGATCGCACCCGAACCCCGCCTGCTGCCGGAGCCCGGAACGGTCACGCAGGTGAGCGATCTCGGAGCGTTCCTCGAATCGCAGGGCATTCCGGTACCGGAAGGGATGTTCCCGCCGCAGTATTCGACGGTTCCCGATCCCGCCGCCTCTGTGCCCGTCCCGAACTAGAAGCCTCCACCGAGCCGAAAGAACCCCGCACCTGCGAGCAGGTGCGGGGTCCTTTTTCGTTCTGGGCGAGACGGTCGGATCAGACTCCGACGGTGACGTTCGCCGAGTGCACGCCTGCGCCCTCGGGAGCGATCACGGTGTCGCCGTTGCCCGATGCCGACAGGGCGCGCAGCGTCCACTGTCCGGGAGCGGCGAAGAACCGGAAGTCTCCGGTGCCCGACGCGACGACCTCTGCGGTGAATTCGCCGCTGCCGTCGAGCAGCCGCACGAATGCGCCTGCTACGGGCTCACCGTCGCCGGCGAGGACGCGGCCGGTGATGACCGTTTCCTTCTCGACGTCGACACCTGCGGGGATGGTCTGGCCTTGTACGGGTGCTCCACACATATCAGTGAACCTCCAGCTCGATGGGTGCTCCGACGAGAGAGCCGTACTCGACCCAGCTGCCGTCGTAGTTCTTGACGTCTTCCTTGCCGAGGAGCTCCTTGAGGACGAACCAGGTGTGGCTCGAACGCTCACCGATGCGGCAGTAGGCGATGGTGGCCTTGCTGTCGTCGTAGCCCTTGGTCTTGTACAGCTCTTCGAGCGCTTCGTCGGACTTGAACGTGCCGTCCTCGTTGGCGGTGGTGCTCCACGGGATGTTGATCGCGGACGGCACGTGGCCACGCTGCTGCGCCTGCTCCTGCGGAAGGTGAGCCGGGGCGAGGATCTTGCCCGAGAACTCGTCGGGCGAACGCACGTCGATCAGGTTCTTGTTGCCGATGGCGTCGATGACCTCGTCGCGGAACGCGCGGATCGACAGGTCGGGTGCCTCGGCGCGGTACTGCGTGGTCTCACGGCTGACGACGTCCTTGGACAGCGCGCGGCCGTCGAGTTCCCACTTCTTGCGTCCACCGTCGATGAGCTTGACGTCCTTGTGGCCGTACAGCTTGAAGTACCAGTAGGCGTAGGCGGCGAACCAGTTGTTGTTTCCGCCGTACAGCACGATGGTGTCGTCGTTGCTGATGCCCTTGGCCGACAGCAGGTCCGAGAACTGTTCCTGATTGAGGAAGTCGCGGCGAACCGGGTCCTGCAGGTCCTTGCGCCAGTCGAGCTTGACCGCACCTTCGATGTGTCCGCCGTCGTAGGCGCTTGCGTCCTCGTCGACCTCGACGAAGACGGTCTTCGGTGCGTTCAGGTTCTGCTCGGCCCAGTCGGCAGAGACCAGGACGTCGGAGCGAGCCATGGTGTTCCTTTCGGTCTTTCTCTATGGATCGGTGAAGGTCGAGACAGGACTGCAGCCTGCTCAAGCGACCCTGTTCAGGATGCGGTGTGCGAGGTGGTGCGCAGCCGCGAGGCGAGGGGGTAGATCATGCAGCCGAGGCAGACCGCGAACGCGGCGTTGAGGAAGGCCGCGAACAACGCGAAGCCTGCCGCCACGGTTCCGACGACGGGAGCGCCGATCGCGAAGCCGAGGACTCCCACGGCGGCGAACACGAAGCCCACCAGTTGAGCGAACTTCAACGGTGCCACCGGCTCTCGTTCGCTGGTGGGGGAGAGCCGCGGTGCGACGAATGTCGCGTAGATCGTGCCGTACGGACTGCGCTTGGGTCCGCGGACGGCTCCGATTCCGAACACGATCGCCTGTAGCCCGAGCAGGATTGCCGCCGCGGGGACCGAGAACGTGGTCAGGAGGAGAACGACGACCAGAACGGCGGTGGTGATCCACGCCGCGAAGCGTGGACCACGAACGTCCACCTGGTCGATCGTGGCAGTGGGGGTGGTGGTCCGGGTGTCGGGTGTCGACATCGAGAAGTACTCCTGTGCGAGGTCGGGGCACGCCGCATCGGCAGTGCTCGGACATGGATTTCGATCATCGGGCCGTCATCACGCATGGGCGTGGCGGCAGAAGGAAATCAGCAGCAGCGACAGCAACAACCGCCCAGTCGGCACAGATCGACTGTGCGGCGACTGGTGAGCATCAGCTCGCGGCAGGAGAACACGAAGAGCATCGTACCCGCTACCAGCGGCGCGTCCTACCGCCGGTCCGAAGAAGCGTGGTCAGAGAGCGTCGAGTGCGGACCGCAGCGCCGCAGCGGACGGCACACCCGCGATTCTGGAGCGCCGTTGCAATCGGGTGTCGAGTACGAAAGTGGTGGGCAGTGACAGCACGCCCAGTTCGCGAGCGAGGATCGGATGAGCGTCGATGTCGAGTTCGAGTTCGCGGGCATCGCTCCGGTCGTCGAGCACCTGCTGGACGACACGTCGCACGGCTGCGCACGGTCCGCACCAGTCGGCCGAGAAGTGCAGGACGGTCGCAGAGTCGGTCGTGGCACCCGCGTCGAGCAGGAGTGGGTACAGCTCGTCGGTCTCGGTGTCGGGCTCACGCACCGCCCGGACGGCCCCCGATCGGCTGCGGAGGAACAATCCGGTAGCGACGGCAAGGATCGCCACGACGACGAGAACTGTGATCCCTGTCACGGCTTTTCGATTTCGTTGAGGTCGATTGTCACGTTCTCGCCCGATCCTTCGACGACGATCTGCGAGCCCTCCGCATAGACGTCGGTCGGGACGAGCCCGAAGGGCAGGCTCTGACGCTCGATGGTCTTGGTGAACAGTCCGAGAACCGTGGGCTTGGCGAAATCGGGGATCGAGAAGTCCGCCTGGCCCTCCGGGCCGAAATAGAAGTCCGACGCCACGATGGCGACGCCGTCACCTTCGAGCAACAGGTCGGCCTGCACGCTCACGGTCGTCTCGAGCGGGCCGACCGGAACCGTTCCGGTCAGCACGACGCCCCCGGTAGTGGTCATGCCCGATCCGCCGGAGCCGCCGGTGCCGTCCGACTTGTCGGCCGGGGGCGCGGAAACCTGCAGGTCGACGATGCCGAGGAACCGGCCGAGGTCCGTGGCCTCGATCCGTACACGGCCGTCGAGCTCGTCCACGGGAATCGCCCGCACGTTGTTGTCGATCAAGTCGGACAACTCGATGTGCACGCCGCGGAGATTGGCCTCGATCGTCGTCGAGCCGACGTACTCGGTCGGCACGTCCTGCGCGCGGATCTCGATGTTCTGGTAGCGCCCGTCCGCGGCCTGAGTGAGGAACGGGAAACCGTGCACTATCACCTGAGGGTCCGAGGTGAGCTCACCGCCGGCGCGGATCGCGCGGGAGACTCGATACTCCGAGTAGGCCGCAGCGCCGAAATCCACCACGAGGGTGAGGGCCAGCAGGCTGGCGAGTCCGATGAGAAGTGTGCGCACGGGTCCATTGTGACCGACGAATCGCGCACTGCCCTCTTCGGCCGGTTGTACGGACAAGCTAGTCTGTGTCCTTGACGATCACTCAAGTCCAGCCTGGACTGGACCGGCCAGCAGTAAGAATGGAGACGCAGTGGAGCTCCTACTACTGACCTCCGATCCCAATCCGGAGGGCGTTCTGCCGTCCCTCGCTCTCCTGGCGCATCACGTACGCCCGGTACCCACCGAGGTGTCCTCGCTGCTCGAAGCCGGCTCGGCGGACATCGCACTGGTCGACGCTCGTACGGACCTGGCCGCCGCTCGTGGTCTGTGTCGCCTGTTGGGAAGTACCGGATCGGCCATCCCCGTCGTCGCGGTGCTCACCGAGGGTGGGCTCGTCGCGGTGAATTCCGACTGGGGTCTCGACGACATCCTGCTCCCCGGTACCGGCCCCGCAGAGCTCGACGCTCGGCTGCGGTTGCTGGTCGGCCGTAGTGGAGGGGTTGCCAGCCCGGAGACCTCGGGCAAGATCACGCTCGGCGAACTGGTCATCGACGAAGGTACTTACACCGCGCGGCTGCGAGGTCGTCCGCTCGACCTCACATACAAGGAATTCGAGCTGCTGAAGTACCTGGCTCAGCATGCGGGTCGGGTCTTCACTCGCGCCCAGCTCCTGCAGGAGGTGTGGGGCTACGACTTCTTCGGTGGCACGCGCACCGTCGACGTCCATGTTCGACGCCTGCGCGCCAAGCTCGGTACCGAGTACGAGTCGCTCATCGGAACGGTGCGCAACGTGGGATACAAGGCGGTTCGACCCGCGCGCAACGCCAAGGGCGGACCGGTGGTCTCGGACGCTGCCGGCGGGGATTCCGACGATGCGGATTTCGAGTTCGAGCAAGAGAGTACTCTCTCGTAGATGAATTCGGATCCTGCGTTCGACGTCCACCCCATCGACGGCGACGCACCGTCTTCGCGTGTTTCCTACGAGATTCATCAGATCCTCTCCCGTGCAACGGAAGTCGACGGCACTGCACCCTTGTCGGAGCAGGCCGTGAAGGCTGTCGACCGTGGTGACGACGTCGTTCGTCTGGTCTCCACCGAGGGTGATCGTGTCGTCGGCTACGTCGGAATCGCCGACGGGATGGCCGAGGCCGTCGTCGATCCTCCGTTCCGCGGTCACGGAGTGGGACGCGAATTGGTTTCTCGCGCACTCGAAATCGGCTCCGGTACCCGTATCTGGGCGCACGGCAACCTGCCGGCGGCGCAGTCGGTCGCGGCGCGGCTCGGGTTGCAGGTGGTTCGCGAGCTGCTGCAGATGCGTCGCGCGTCCGCGCATCCCGATCTTCCGGATGTAGTTGTGCCGGAAGGTATTTCACTTCGAACGTATCGTGGGCATCAGGACGATGCCGAGCTGCTGCGGGTCAACAATGCGGCCTTCTCCTGGCACCCCGAACAGGGTGGCTGGACCGATCGCGACATCGCCTCGCGCCGCGACGAATCGTGGTTCGATCCGGCGGGCCTCTTCCTGGCCTTCGAGGAGGGCAGCGACCGGCTCCTCGGCTTCCACTGGACGAAGGTCCACCCGGCCGAGGGTGTGGAACCGGCCATCGGTGAGGTCTATGTGGTCGGTATCGATCCGCAGTCGCAGGGTCGTGGTCTCGGTCGAGTGCTCACGCTGGCCGGCCTGCACTATCTGCATAGCAGAGAACTCGGCCAGATCATGCTGTACGTCGAGGCCGACAACACCGCTGCCGTGCACACCTACAGCAAGCTGGGCTTCGAGAACTACCACGTGGATGCCGCATACGCTCGCAGCGTCTGAACGGACATTTCAGACTGCGGTGTTCATCTCCCGTTCACCCACGCGGGGGTAAACGTCTACCACCTGCCCCTACCTTTCTCCATGGGCGGCAACCTACGCCGCCTGGTGCGAGGTTTCTTTCGAGCCGGCACCCACACAGTCACAGCGCGGCCGATCAGGTCCGAGCCGTGGACACGGCCCAAGATTCCTCGGAGGAAACAGGTGAACCTCAAGCGCAACGGTGCTCTCATGAGTGCAGTGGCCATCAGCGCCATGTTGCTGACCGCATGCGGTAGCGACGCGAACGTCGAAACCGTCGGCGCGGACGATTCTTCCGCCTCGTGCGAGGGCAAGTCTCCGCTCACAGGCGAAGGATCGTCTGCTCAGCAGAACGCGATGTCCAACTTCACCTCGGTCTACTCGAGCGTCTGCTCGGGCAAGTCCGTCGAGTACACCACCAGTGGCTCGGGCAACGGTCGTACGCAGTTCGTCGCCGGTCTGGTCGACTTCGCCGGCTCCGACTCCGCGATCAAGGACGAGCAGGCAGCCGAGGCGGCCACCCGCTGCGACAGCAACCCGGCGTGGAACCTGCCGCTGGTCTTCGGGCCCGTCGCAGTGGCCTACAACCTCGACGGCGTCGACAGCCTGGTGCTCACGCCCGATGTCACCGCACGGATGTTCACCGGCCAGATCACCACCTGGAACGATCCCGCGATCGCCGCCCTCAACGAAGGCGTCGACCTGCCGTCCACCCCGGTCACCCCGGTCTACCGCTCCGATTCCTCGGGCACCAGCGACAACTTCCAGCGCTTCCTGTCCGACGCTGCTCCGGAGGCATGGACCCTCGATCACAGCTCCGACTGGGCCGGCGGCGTCGGCGAAGGTGCCAACGGCTCCTCGGGCGTCGCCCAGGCCGTGTCCGGGACTCCCGGCTCGATCACGTACGTCGAGTTCGGCTTCGTCGAGCAGGAAGGCCTCAGCGCCGCGAACATCGACTTCGGCAACGGCCCGGTCGAGCTGAGCAACGAGACTGCGGCCGCAGCCATCGACGCCGTGACCTTCTCGGGTGAGGGCAACGACCTGGTGCTCGACCTCGACGCGTTGTACGCCAGCAACGAGGCCGACACGTACCCGTTGGTGCTCGCCACCTACGAGATCGTCTGCTCGGCGGGCTACGACGCCGACACCTCGGCAGCCGTCAAGTCGTTCCTGCTCAGCGCCGCGAACGAGGGCCAGCAGGGCCTCGAAGAGGCCGGCTACGTGCCGCTGCCGGACCGCTTCAAGGAGCGCCTGATCACCGCCATCGAAGCAATCGCCTGATTCAATGAGACGTAATCCTGCTTCGGCTCGAGAAAACGCGAGCCGAAGCAGGACCGTCCTCGACCTCCACACGAGACAGTGAGCGGTATGAGCGACACCCACTCGATGACCGGCGTTCCCTCCGCGGCTAATGCTCCCTCCGCGGGTGCCGCGCACAAACCGGAAGAACCACAATTGTCAACGAAGAAGAAATCGGGGACCGTCACCCGCCCCGGTGACCGGATCTTCTCCGGCCTCGCCACGGGCTCGGGTATCTTCATCATCGCCCTGATCGCCGCCGTCGGCATCTTCCTGATCTGGCGCGCGATCCCCTCACTGTCGAACAACACGGTCAACTTCCTGACCTACAACGGTGCCTGGGACACGACCAACACCTCGGCCATGGTGTTCGGTGTTCTCGACCTGTTCCTCGTCACAGTCACGGTGTCGCTGTTCGCACTGATCCTCGCGATGCCTGTCGCACTCGGCATCGCCATCTACCTGACGAACTACGCACCCAAGCGAGTTGCGGGACCGCTCGGTTACGTCATCGACCTGCTGGCCGCAGTCCCGTCGATCGTCTTCGGACTGTGGGGCCTGTACGTCCTCGCACCGGTGATCAGCCCGTTCGCCGAGTGGCTCAACACCAACCTGGGATGGTTCCCGCTCTTCGGTACCGGGTCGGTCTCCATCGCCGGTGGCGGAACCATCTTCACCGGCGGCATCGTTCTCGCCGTCATGATCCTGCCGATCATCGCTGCCGTGACCCGCGAGGTGTTCATGCAGACGCCGAAGGGGCAGATCGAAGCCGCTCTCGCGCTCGGGGCCACCCGCTGGGAGGTCGTGCGCACCACGGTCATTCCGTTCGGAAAGTCCGGTTACGTCAGCGGCTCCATGCTCGGCCTCGGCCGCGCTCTCGGTGAGACCATCGCGCTCTACATCATCATTCGCAGCACCCAGTCGACCTTCGGCGGAACGTTGTTCGACGGCGGTTCCACCTTCGCCACGAAGATCGCGCTGGCCGCGGGCGAGTTCAACAACCCGCTCCAAGCCGGTGCCTACATCGCCGCGGGTCTGGTGCTCTTCGTCCTGACCTTCGTCGTCAACGCCGGTGCTCGCGCCGCCATCGCCGGAAAGAAGGACTGACCCATGACCGCAACCATGGACAAGCCCGTCAAGGAACCCACCTTTCAGGGCGTCAGCGCTCGGCGTAAGGCGTCCAACCTGTCGGCGACGATCCTCGTCAGCCTCTCGGTGCTGGTGGCTCTCGTCCCGTTGATCTGGGTGCTCTACACGGTGATCTCCCGCGGACTGTCCGCAGTCGTGTCGCCCACCTGGTGGCAGAACTCGCAGGCCGGCGTCACCCAGTTCATCGCAGGTGGCGGTGCGTACCACGCCATCGTCGGAACGCTCCTGCAAGGACTGTTCTGCGCCGTCATCTCCATCCCGATCGGCATCTTCGTCGCCATCTACCTCGTCGAGTACGGCGTGGGCACGCGCCTGGCCCGAGTCACCACCTTCATGGTCGACATCCTCACCGGTGTGCCGTCCATCGTCGCGGCCCTGTTCATCTACGCGCTGTGGATCGCCACCTTCGGATTCCAGCGATCCGGTGTGGCCGTCGCATTCGCCCTCGTGCTGCTGATGATCCCCGTGATCGTGCGCTCGGCCGAGGAAATGCTGCGCATCGTTCCTCAGGATTTGCGAGAGGCGTCCTACGCGCTCGGCGTGCCGAAGTGGAAGACCATCGCCAAGATCGTCATCCCCACGGCGCTCTCCGGCATCGTCACCGGCATCATGCTCGCCCTGGCCCGCGTGATGGGTGAGACGGCACCCGTGCTGATCCTGGTGGGATCTGCCACCGCCATCAACTTCAACATTTTCGAGGGGCCGCAGACGTCTCTGCCGCTCATGATGGTCGACCTGCAGAAAGCAGGAACCGGCGTGCTCACCGCTGAGCGCATGTGGGGAGCAGCCCTGACGCTGATCCTGATCGTCGCAATACTCAACATCGGCGCGAAGTTGGTCTCGAAGTTCTTCTCGCCCAAGAACTTCTGACCCACCCGACTCCAGCGAATCCTAAGGAACGAAGAACATGGCAAAGCGTCTCGATCTCAAGGACGTCAACATCTACTACGGCAAGTTCCATGCCGTCTCGGACGTCACTCTGGCCGTACCGCCGCGCAGCGTCACCGCGTTCATCGGACCGTCCGGCTGCGGTAAGTCGACCGTCCTGCGTTCGCTCAACCGCATGCACGAGGTGACCCCCGGTGCACGCGTCGAAGGTTCCGTGCTGCTCGACGGCGAGGACATCTACGGCAGTGGCGTCGACCCGGTGGGTGTGCGCCGCACCATCGGCATGGTCTTCCAGCGCCCCAACCCCTTCCCGACGATGTCGATCCGCGACAACGTCGTCGCCGGCCTGAAGTTGCAGGGCGGCCGCGGCAAGAAGGAACTCGACGAGATCGCCGAGCGCTCGCTCAAGGGTGCCAACCTCTGGAACGAAGTCAAGGACCGCCTCGACAAGCCCGGTGGCGGCCTCTCCGGCGGACAGCAGCAGCGTCTGTGCATCGCTCGTGCGATCGCCGTCTCGCCCGACGTTCTGCTGATGGACGAGCCCTGCTCGGCTCTCGACCCCATCTCCACTCTCGCCATCGAGGACCTGATCCAGGAACTCAAGCAGGACTTCACGATCGTGATCGTCACGCACAACATGCAGCAGGCCGCACGGGTGAGCGATCAGACCGGCTTCTTCAACCTCGAGGCGACCGGCAAGCCCGGCAAGCTCATCGAGATCGACGACACCGAGAAGATCTTCTCCAATCCGACGCAGAAGGCCACCGAGGACTACATCTCCGGCCGCTTCGGATAACCACACACGAACGCGAGAACCCCCGTCGAGCGAAAGCTCGGCGGGGGTTCTTTCGTGCGTGTCTGCGCTCGTTGTTCCGACGAGAAAGCCGAGTAGCGCTGCAGAGCAGCGCCACTCGGTCTCGGCGAGGGTGGGTACTACGAAGTGGGGATGTTGTTCTGGCTCAGGTCGAGCGGCAGCTCACCGGTCACCAGGAAGATCACCCGACGGCCGACCTCGACAGCGTGATCGGCGAAGCGCTCGTAGAAGCGGCCCAGCAGAGTCACGTCCACCGCAGCAGCGACGCCGTGGCTCCACTCGCGGTCCATCAGCACCGTGAAGAGGTGACGGTGCAGATCGTCCATCGCCTCGTCCTCCTCCTGCAGCTTCGCAGCGCGCTCGGGATCGCGGGTCTCGAGCACCTCACGGGCCGACGCGCCGATCTGAACGGCGAGCCGACCCATCTCGGCGAAGTACCCGTTGACGACCTCGGGGAGGGCATGGTTCGGGTGCCTGCGACGAGTGATCTTGGCGACGTGCAGTGCGAGTGCGCCCATGCGATCGATGTCGGCGACGATCTGAATGCCGGCTACCACCGAACGGAGGTCGCCTGCGACCGGAGCCTGCAGGGCGAGAAGGGTGAAGGCTTTCTCCTCGCACACCGCACTGAGCTCGGTGATCCTGTCGTGTTCGGAAATGACCTGCTCGGCGAGTACCAGGTCTGCTTGAAGGAGGGACTGCGTGGCCATTTCCATGGCCGCACCAGCCAGGCTCGCCATCTCTCCGAGGAGATCGGCAAGCTCGTTCATCTGTTCGTTGTAGGCGACGCGCATGAGCGAAGTTTAGTGGGTCACACCGACCAGTTCCCTGTCCCGAGGGTTAACGGAGCATGAATGAACTCAGGCGCACGTGTCGTCGGCGGCGTTGGTGTACGAGAGATCCTCCGGAAGGGGCGCACTCTGGGTGGTGCCCTCGACCTGAGTGGGATCGATTTGGGTGCCGAATGCCGTCGGGAACTGGGTG
Organism: Rhodococcus sp. EPR-147; assembly: GCF_001647185.1. Taxonomy (NCBI): domain Bacteria; kingdom Bacillati; phylum Actinomycetota; class Actinomycetes; order Mycobacteriales; family Nocardiaceae; genus Rhodococcus; species Rhodococcus sp. EPR-147. The sequence goes on along the minus strand of NZ_LVCU01000216.1, from coordinate 852 downwards.
TATCCGGGATAGTTCGAGCCGAGCACCACCTCGACGACGTTGTTCAGGCTCGGTGCCAGCTCGATGGCCGCGCCGGGTATCGCCGACGCGACGGTCGCCGCAGCCGCCTCCTGATCCTGGGAGTAGCGCACCACGGTCTGGGCCGCGGTGCCCGAGAAGTTGCCGACCGTCAGGATCTGGAATCCGTAGACCGCGAGTTCGTCGGATGCCGTCTGAGCCATCCCGGCGATGTCGGATGCGTTGGACACCTGCAGGGAGACGGTTGCCGGATCGACGGCCAACAGCGGCGCGTCGGGTACGGCGGCAGGTGCGGGCTCTTCGGGTGTCACCGGCTCCGCGCGTTCCTCACCGGGCAACGGAGCGTCGTCGATGATGGCCTGGAAGATCGCACCGATCGCGTCGTCGTTGGGGATCTCGTTGCCGTAGTCGTTGGTGCCGGTGGTGGGAATGGTCAGGAAGGTCACCGCACCGGCGTCCACGTTCTGCAGCGAGCGCCCCAGCGTCACCAGGTCCTGAGTCTTGACGTTCTCCACGAAGGTGTCCGAGGTGAACGCGTTGACGAATCCGTTGAGCTTGCCGGGATCGAGCAGCACGTTGTTCGAGAGCGCGGACCTCAGAAGCGACGACAGGAAACGCTGCTGTCGCTTGATGCGGCCGTAGTCGCCGTTGCCCTCGGACTCGACGTTGCGCGCTCGAACGTAGTTCAGTGCGGTGCGGCCGTCGATGCGCTGTGTTCCGGCGTTGGGGAGGACGTCACCCAATTCGTAGTCGATCAGCGGCTGCGCGGTGCAGACCTCGACGCCACCGACCTCGTCGACCATGGACTCGAATCCGGCGAAGTCCATCCCGACG
>NZ_LVCU01000215.1:0-2558 GCF_001647185.1 Rhodococcus sp. EPR-147 | reverse complement strand
CGCCGTATTGGCCTTCGGCGTCGACGACGTCGGTCGAATCGGGATCGAGTGCGGCGACCTGGAGAAATCCCTGATCGGTGTTGCGGAGATATCCCCACACCACTCCGGTCAGGGCCACCGCCAGGATCGCGACGAGAGAGACCAGGCTTCGGCCGATCATCCGCACCCGACGGCGTCGACGCACCCGGCTCATCGCCAACCGTGTCAGAGCCGGGCGATCCGTTGCGGGCGCACCCACCGGTTCCGGTGCCGCGTGCGGCGGCGGAGTCGGCGGTACTGCTCGGGCAGGCGGGGGAGTGGAATCGGTGATGGGGGCGATGACCTCGGTCGGCTCTTCGACCTCGGGACGGTCGTCCGGCACCCGCCGCGTCGATCCCGAGCGGGACATCTTGTCCACCAACTCGGCGACCGAGACGGTGTCGGCGTTACGCGGCGATCGTTTGCCGAGCCTGCCACTGTCCCCGGGCTGCGGCGGTTGCTCCTCGTCCGGCGTTGCAGGCTGCTCGGAGTGAGGTGGGCGCTGCCCCGACCGTCCGATTGAGCCGGTTTGTCTGATTGAAGACAGCGGGCGCTCCCATGGGGCGCGACCCTCGGGCACAGACGGGCCCGACTCTCGATCGTCTCCCACGAATTCGAACCTGGCCTTCCATCACACGCACACGCCGCCTGCTCGGCGATCCCAGCCATAGTACTGACTCGAGCGGCATGGTCCACTCGTGCGAGGTCGGCGGCTGGTCAGCTGCAAATCAGCCGCCGGAGTGCATCAGGTCGGCACCGGCGGGCACGCAGACGTCCTCGGGATCGTCGAGCCAACCGTCGGGCAGCGACACCGCGCCGGGTGAGCCCTGTCGACCACGGGGGCCCTCGGCGTCCTTGGGAAACGGAACGGTCGGATCGAGTTGCGCCAGAAGGTCGTCCAGCTCGGTCAAGGTCGAGACCAATGCCATCGAGACTCGAAGGTCGGATCCGGCCGGGAATCCGCGCAGGTACCAGGAGACGTGCTTGCGCAGCTCTCGCAGGCCCTTCTTCTCGCCGTGATGCTCGGCGAGCAACTCGGCATGCCGAGCGATGATGGTGGCCACCTCGCCGAGGGTGGGTGGAGTTGGTTCGGGTCGACCGTTGAGGCGGGCGCTGAGTTCGGCGAACAGCCAGGGCCTACCGAGGCAACCACGCCCGACGACGACGCCGTCGCAGCCCGTCTCCGCCATCATGCGGACCGCGTCGGACGCGGAGAAGATGTCGCCGTTGCCCAGGACCGGGATGCCGGAGACATGTTCCTTGAGTCGAGCGATCTCGTTCCAGTCGGCGGTTCCGGAGTAACGCTGCGAGGCGGTTCGGGCGTGCAGGGCCACCGCCGCTGCGCCCTCGCCTGCGGCGATTCGTCCTGCATCGAGATGAGTGTGGTGGTTCTCGTCGATGCCGACGCGGAACTTGACGGTGACGGGAATGTCGGTGCCCTCGGTGGCCTTGACGGCAGCCGCGACTATGCGGCCGAACAGGTTTCGCTTGTAGGGCAGTGCGGCACCGCCGCCTTTTCGGGTGACTTTCGGAACCGGGCAGCCGAAGTTCATGTCTATGTGGTCGGCCAGATCGTCGTCGACGATCATTTTCGCGGCGGCGTACGTGGTGTCCGGATCGACGGTGTAGAGCTGCAGCGACCGTGGAGTTTCGGTCGGGCCGAACGTCGTCATGTGCATAGTGGCCGGCTGCCGTTCGACGAGCGCTCGCGCTGTGACCATCTCGCAGACGTACAGACCCGAGGTACTGCCGGCCCGCTCCAGCTCCTGCTCCCGGCACAGGGTGCGGAACGCCACATTGGTGACGCCGGCCATCGGTGCGAGGACGACGGGGCTGCGCAACTCCAGCGAGCCGATCTGCAGTGTCATGAGGGAAGCCTTTGGAACGGAGGGAACGTGATCATGGTGACATCGGTGGGCCGGGGACAGCGGTCGGAAGACAGATCCCGGAAAACAGTGGTGCCCGGCACCGAAGTCGGTACCGGGCACACCAGCCGATCTGAGCTTACGACGCGCGTGCTTCGGCCTTCGCGCGTTCGCGGGCGAGGGACCGATCGCGCATCTCCTCGAACTTGGTGGCCTGCCGCTCGAGGTCTTCGAGGAATGCGGCGAGTTCTTCGCGCTTGTTCTCACCGCGTGCGGTGAAGTCGTTGCGCTCGAAGACGCTCCACTTGCGCAGGACCGGCCAGACGACGTCCTCGAGGTGCTGACGCAGGTCGTAGATGCCGTGCTTGGCCATCAGTACACCGTTGCGGCGGAAGTTCGGCATCCCGGCACCGGGCATGACGAAGTTCGTCACGATGTCGGAGACCGCGTCGAGGGTCTGGTCGGGAGCGATGTCCATCGCTGCGCCGGTGATGTTGCGGTAGAAGATCATGTGCAGGTTCTCGTCGGCGGCGATGCGCTGGAGCATCCGGTCGGCGATCGGATCGTCGCAGACCTTGCCGGTGTTGCGGTGTGAGACGCGGGTGGCGAGTTCCTGGAAGGTCACGTAGGCGACCGAGTGCAGCAGACCCGTCTGCGATCCTGCCGGTGAGGCGA
>NZ_LVCU01000214.1:0-4249 GCF_001647185.1 Rhodococcus sp. EPR-147 | reverse complement strand
CTCGGTGGCGGGGCAGATTCAGGTGCCACCGGAGAAGCGGGGCATAGGCCTGATGCCACAGGAAGGTGGACTGTTTCCACACCTGACGGTACGAAGGAACATCGAATTCGGTTTGCGTGCAGGGTTTCTGCGGCCCTACCTGTCCGGTCGCGACGAGCGCGCACGACGCGTCGACGAGATGCTCGAACTCGTCGGACTACCCGATTCCGGTGGGGTGAAGCCCAGCGAACTCTCGGGCGGTCAGCAGCAGCGCATCGCGTTGGCGCGTGCGCTGGCACCGGCTCCGTCGGTGGTGTTGATGGACGAGCCGTTCGCCGCGCTCGACGCGGGGCTGCGTACCTCCATTCGACAGGACGTTCGAGAGTTGTTGCAGTCCAGCAAGACCGCGTCGATCCTCGTCACCCACGACCGGGCCGAGGCACTCGGAACAGCCGATCGGGTGGCCGTGCTGCTGGGTGGTCGCTGCGCCCAGATCGACACACCGCGGGAGGTCTACGAGCGGCCCGCCACACCCGCCGTCGCGCGGTTCGTGGGCGACGCCTACTTCGTCGACGCCGTAGCGCGGGGTGGCCACGTCGACACCGTCCTCGGCCGTCTCGAGTCCACCACCCGAGCAACGGGAAACGGGCAGGCGTTGCTCAGGCCCGAGCAATTGGTGGTCTCGGAACGCAAGGACGGCGCATTTTTCGTCGAACACGAGTTCTTCACCGGCCCCGAATCCTCGGTCACTCTGCGGCACTACGACACCGGGCTGCGGCTTCGGGCCATCGCCCGAACCGCCGACCGATTTGCCCCCGGTACCGCCGTCGAGGTGTCCGTGACGTCTCCGGTGCACTGGTTTCCGCGTCAGGTGAGTTGAGAGCTATCGGGTCGGTTCCTTCGCACGTTTGGGCATGAACAGTGCCGCGACGGCCATCACTGCTGCCGCCGCCAGGACACCCAGAAAGACCGGATGGATGGCGTCGGACAGTTGTTCGGGGCTCGGGTCGTCGGAGATGCGTGAGTTGACGATGGCACCGAACACCGCGACCCCGACTGCACTGCCGATGGAGCGGGCGAACATGTTGGTCGAGGTGGCGACGCCGCGCTCGGACCATTCGACGCTCGACTGGGCGGCGATGAGGGTGGGGCTGGCGATCAGGCCCATACCGAGGCCTATGACGAAGCACACCGCACCCACCTGCCACACCTGTGAACCGGCACCGAGGCCGGTGGCGAATGCCGCTCCGACGACCGCGATGGAGGCACCGATCAGTGCTGTGGTGCGGAAACCGAACCGGAGGTACACCCGCCCGGAGAGGGATGCCGCGATGGGCCAGCCGAGCGTGAGGGTCGACAGCGCGAAGCCGGCGACGATCGCGCCGGTGCCGAGCACGCCCTGCACGAACGTCGGAACGTAGGACGTCAGGCCGAGGATCAACGCACCGACGAGCAGCGAGATGAAACTGCTGACCACCAGGACACGACGGGTGAACACCCATAGCGGCAGGATCGGCTCCTCGACCCTGGTCTGAACCACTGCGAAAGCGGCGAGCAAGGAGACTCCGGCGGCGAAGATGGCGATGCTGACGGGGGAGTTCCATGCCCAGGACTGTCCGCCCTCGAGCAGTCCCAGCAGCACCAGGGCTGCGCCCACCGTCAGCAGCACGGCACCGAGGTAGTCGATCTTGGGCCTGGTGCGTTCCACGGCTCCCTCGTCGAACTTGCGCCACAGCATCCCCGCGGCCAGCGCGCACAACGGAATGTTGACGAAGAAGATCCAGCGCCACGACAGGTATTCGGAGAAAATTCCGCCGAGCGCGGGCCCGAGCACCGAGGACATCGCCCATACGCTGGCCAGGTAGCCCTGCACCTTGGCGCGCTCGGCCAGCGTGTAGATATCGCCGGCGATGGTGATGCCCATGGGCTGCACGGCACCCGCGCCGAGACCCTGAACTGCCCGGAAGGCGATCAGGGCGGGCATGCTCCAGGCCAGGCCGCAGAGTATCGAGCCGAGCAGGAACACCGCGATGCCGAACAGCATGATCTTCTTGCGGCCGAACAGGTCGGCCAGTTTTCCGTACAGCGGCACCGATACTGCCTGTGCCAGAAGATAGATGGAGAACAGCCACGGAAACTGCGTGAAGCCGCCCAGGTCGTCGACGATGGACAGCACCGCCGTGGCGATGATGGTCGCGTCCAGGGCTACCAGCGACGTGCTGAGCATCAACGCAATCAGTATCGGCCCGCGTTCGGAGCGGAATCCGACTTCCGATGTCGAGTTGTTCGTTGCCACGGCTACCAGTCTGATGCCTGCCGACACCCCCGCCGCCACCGGCCCAGATAGTGTTGAACACCGTGCGACCATCACTGAGTAGCTACGAGCATCTGGCCGGCGGCAAGGTCCGCGATCTGTACACGATCGACGACGCGCATCTGTTGCTCGTCGCGAGCGACCGAATCTCGGCCTACGACCACATCCTCGACACCCCGATCCCGGACAAGGGACGCGTGTTGACGGCGATGAGCGTGTTCTTCTTCGAGGAGCTCGGCGGCGTCAACCATCTGGCAGGCGATCCGCTCGACGAACGCATCCCCGCCGAATTGGTCGGCCGCGCCCTGGTGGTGAAGAAGCTGAACATGGTTCCGATCGAATGCGTCGCGCGCGGGTACCTCACCGGTTCCGGGCTGGCGGATTACAACGCGACGGGAAAGGTGTGCGGCGTCGAACTTCCGCCGGGGCTCGTGGAATCCAGCAAGCTCAGCGAGGCGATCTTCACCCCCGCGTCCAAAGCGGAACTGGGCGACCACGACGAGAACATCACCTTCGACCAGGCCGTCGATCAGGTCGGTGCCGAACTTGCGTTCAAGTTGCGTGAAGACACCATCGAGATCTCCACGCGGGCAGCCAACTTCGCTCTGGAACGCGGAATCATCCTTGCGGACACGAAGTTCGAGTTCGGTACCGACGCCGACGGCAACCTCGTCCTCGCCGACGAGGTGCTCACGCCCGATTCCTCGCGCTACTGGCCGGCCGATTCGTACGAGGAAGGTCGCGTTCAGCCCAGTTTCGACAAGCAGTTCGTTCGAGACTGGTTGACCGGCGACTCCGGTTGGGATCGCAACTCCGACACTCCACCGCCACCGTTGCCGGACGACATCGTCGCCGCAACCCGCAGCCGCTACATCGAGGCCTACGAGCGCATCTCGGGCCTGAACTTCGACGATTGGGTCACGCCATGACGATCACCCCACCCATTGCCAAGAAGGTGCCACTCGAGCGCACCCATCACGGCGACACCTTCATCGACAACTACGAATGGTTGCGCGCCAAGGAAGATCCCGAGGTGATCGCCTACCTCGAAGCCGAGAACGCCTACACCGAGCAGCAGACCGCCGGCCTGGAATCGTTGCGGGGCAAGATCTTCGACGAGATCAAGTCGCGGACCCAGGAGACCGATCTGTCCGTGCCGACGCGCATGGGGCAGTGGTGGTACTACTCGCGCACCGTCGAGGGGAAGTCGTACGGTCTCCAATGCCGTTGCCCCGTCGACTCTCCCGACGACTGGACCCCGCCCACGCTGTCGTCCGACGTGGACGTTCCCGGTGAGCAGGTCCTGCTCGACGCGAATGTCGAAGCGGAGGGTCACGACTTCTTCTCCCTCGGCGCGTTCTCGATCAGCCTCGACGGCACGCTGCTGGCATACTCGACCGATACCGAGGGCGACGAGCGTTACACGCTGCGCTTCAAGAACCTGGAGACCGGCGAGCTGCTCGCCGACACCATCGAGAACGTCGCGCCCGGGGCCACCTGGACTGCCGACGCCACGCACGTGTTCTACCTGACGGTCGACGAATCCTGGCGTCCCGACACCGTCTGGCGACACACCCTCGGCAAGTCCGGGGACGTCAAGGTCTTCCACGAACCCGACGAAAGCTACTGGGTGGGCTTCGGTTCCACCCGCAGCGAGAAGTACCTGATGATCTGGGTCGGCTCGAAGATCACCTCCGAATGCCTCGTGCTGGAGTCCACCGATCCCGAGGGCGAGTTCCGCGTCGTACTGCCCCGCACGGACGGCGTCGAATACAGCATCGAACATGCCGTCGTGGCCGGTGAGGATCGATTCCTCATCACCCACAACGGTTCGGTCAACGGTTGGGGCACCGAGGGTGAGAAGGCCGAGAACTTCCTGCTCGCGGAGGCTCCGGTCTCGGACCCACTCGATCAGCGCATCCTCGTTCCGCATCGCGACGACGTCCGCGTCGAGGA
>NZ_LVCU01000213.1:0-3867 GCF_001647185.1 Rhodococcus sp. EPR-147 | reverse complement strand
ATACGGCGAGTACCGCGAGCTCGAATTCGACGAGGAGCTGTACTCCGTCGGAGCCGGCTCCAACCCGGAATGGGATCAGCCGTTGCTGCGGATGGTCTACACCTCGTTCATCACCCCCGGCCAGGTCTACGACCTCGACATCGCCAGTGGTGAACTGCTGCTCCGTAAATCGCAGCCGGTTCTGGGCAAGTTCGATGCCGGTGACTACGTTCAGCACCGCGAATGGGCCACTGCGCCGGACGGCACGCAGATTCCGCTGTCGGTCATCGCACGCAAGGATGTGCCCGACGGCCCCGCGCCGACGCTGCTCTACGGCTACGGATCGTACGAGGCCTCGATGGATCCGTCGTTCTCCGTCGCCCGGCTCTCGCTGCTGGACCGCGGCATCGTCTTCGTCGTCGCCCACGTACGCGGCGGCGGTGAGATGGGCAGGCACTGGTACGACAACGGCAAGACGCTGAAGAAGAAGAACACCTTCACCGACTTCATCGCTGCCGCACAGCATCTCATCGACACCGGACGCACCTCGCCGAAGCATCTCGTCGCCGACGGCGGCAGCGCGGGCGGATTGCTGATGGGTGCGGTGGCCAACCTCGCGCCGGAGCTGTTCAACGGCATTCTCGCCAACGTTCCGTTCGTCGATCCGCTCACCTCCATCCTCGATCCGTCGCTGCCGCTGACAGTCATCGAATGGGACGAATGGGGAAACCCGTTGGCCAGCAAGGAGGTGTACGACTACATGAAGTCGTACAGCCCCTACGAGAACGTCGAGGCCAAGGACTACCCGTCGATCCTGGCCATCACGTCCATCAACGACACCCGCGTTCTGTACGTCGAGCCCGCGAAATGGGTTGCCGCCCTGCGAGCAACGAAGACGGGTGACTCCGACCTGCTGCTCAAGACCGAAATGAGCGCCGGCCACGGCGGGGTGAGCGGACGATACGAGAAATGGAAAGAAGCGGCCTTCGAGTACGCGTGGATCGTGAGCGCCTCCGGCGCACGTGCATAGAAACTCGTAGCCTGCTACGAGTTTCCGCTCACATGCGGCGCTAGCCGCTCTAACGCCACACGTAACGGACCTGAGGTCGCCCGGCTCTGCCGTATTCGGTGTGCCGGGTGACCAGGCCGTCGTCGGCGAGGCGCTCGAGGTACCGCCACGCGGTCACGCGGGACACTCCGACGACCTTGGCGGCCTCGGATGCGTTGAGTCCGTCAGCGGCTTCTCTGACGCTGGCGGTGATGCCGTCCATGGTTTGTGGAGCAATGCCTTTGGGCGTCGACACGCGTTCGTCGGCTGTTCGTAGATGTGCCATGGCGCGGTCGATGTCGCGTTGACTCGACGCGTTCTCGCCGGCAGGCAACGCGGCATGGAATTCGCGATAGCGCTCGAGCTTGTCGCGGAACGCGGCGAACGTGAACGGCTTGAGCAGATACAGCACGATGCCGTGTGCCACCGCCGAACGCACCACCGACAGATCCCGCTCGGAGGTGATGGCGATGACGTCGGGACTCGGCCGCAGGCCACCGAGCGCGGCCGCGACGTCGATGCCGCTCGCATCGGGCAGCCCGATGTCGAGCAACACCAGATCGACGGCCTCGGTACTGGCGAAGCGCATGGCCGAAGCGCCGGTGTGCACCACCCCGGCCACCTCGAAGCCCGGGGTGCGCTCGACGTACGTCTTGTGGGCCTCGGCGATCAAGGGTTCGTCGTCGACGATCAGTACCCGGATCACGATGTCGAGCCCGGGATGGTGGCAACCATGACAGATCCGTACGTCACTTCCGACGTCAGAGTGCCCCGATGGCGGTTGATGACCTGGGCCACCAGCGCCAGCCCCAGACCGCGTGAGCCGGACTTGGTCGAGTAGCCGCGCCGCAGAGCAGCTTTCAGCGTCTCGGGCGGCATTCCGGGACCACTGTCGGCAACGCGTACGACGAGTTCGGCGTCGGCGTCACGGACGGTCACTTCGACCCACGGCTGATCGGATTCTTTCGAGGCATCGATGGCATTGTCTATCAGATTGCCTACCAGCGTGACCAATTCGCGGGCCGTCAGCACTCCTTCGTCCTCCATCGCCGTGTCGTCGGTGATGGTGAGCTCCACACCCTGCTCGGCAGCTTGACTGACCTTGCCCAACAGCAGCGCCGCGAGTGCAGGCTCGCCGACGGAGTTCATCAGGCGGTCGATCAGCGTCTGCGAGAGTTCGAGATCGGCGGTGGCGAACTCGACGGCCTCCTGCGGCCGGCCGAGCTCGACCATGGTGATGACGGTGTGCAGCCTGTTCGCCGACTCGTGCGCCTGCGAACGCAGCGACTCCGCAAAACTGCGCACCGAGTCCAATTCACCCATCAACGAACGCAATTCGGTCTGATCGCGGATGGTCAGCACATTGCCCAGGCGTCGGCCCTCCCACATCACCGGATCCTGATTGACGACGAGCACCCGATCCTTCGTCAGATGCAACTCACCGCGCACGATGCCGGTGTCCATCTGCTGCATCGACTCCGGCAGCGACGCGAGCGAGACCGGGCCCTCCGGCAGATCGAGCAGGCGTCGGGCCTCGTCGTTGACCAACTCCGCCTCGTCGCTGCGGCCGAACACCAACAAGCCTTCACCGATCGAGTGCAGGACGGCATCGTGATGCTCGTACATCGTGCGCAGTTCCGCCGGTGCCATCCCCAGTGTCTGACGCCGAAGCCGGCGGCTGAGTAGCGTCGATCCCGCTGCGGCGACGACGAACGCAGCGAGCACGACCCCGATGATCAGCGGGAGTCCCTGGAAGAACTGATCACTGATCTTCTGACGGGTGACGCCGGCGGAAACGAGGCCGACGATCTCACCTTCAGTATCTGTGACCGGGGTGACCGAACGGATCGACGGCCCGAGAGAACCGACGTAGGTCTCGGTGAACGTCTCACCTTGTAGCGCGCGATCGATGTTGCCGCTGAACGGTTTACCGATCAGGTCGACGGTGGTGTGCGTGAATCGCGTGCGATCCGGGGCCATGACGACGATGAAGTCGACCCCGGTGACCTGACGGATCTTCTCGGTTTCCGGCTGCAGACGTGACGTCGGGTTTTCGGATTCGATCGCAATGGGCGTCGACGGCTCGTTGGCGATGCTGACCGCGATCGCCGTGACTTCGCGTCGGGTCGCGTCGTCGCTGTTGGACCGTTCGTTGAGCACCGTCAGGATGCCGCCGGCGAACACGACGACCCCGATGACGACGAGCTGCAACACCAACACCTGGCCGGCGACGCTCAGCGGACGTTTGGTGGACAACGGATTCCTTTCGCGCAAGAACAGTCGGTGTGAACGAAATGAACGTATAGGTGACTCCTGTCACCTCGTGCAGCAACATCATCTCTCAGCAGGGGTGATGCACCTCACTCCACTCCCCGTAGTCACGAAGTCCGCAGTTCGACTCGCGCTTCATTTGAACCAGAAGGAAGACTCATGACAACCATCGATGCCGAGCGGTTCGACAATCCGCCAGCCGAGCCCAAGAAGAAGCGCGACAAGACTCACTGGCTCTACATCGCCGTGATCATCGCGGTGATCGCCGGCGTCATCGTAGGACTGACCGCCAAGGACTTCGCCGTCGAGCTCGCGGTCCTCGGCACGCTCTTCGTCAGCCTGATCAAGATGATGATCAGCCCGGTCATCTTCTGCACCATCGTCCTCGGTATCGGATCGGTCCGCGCCGCAGCCAGTGTCGGCCGCGTCGGTGGCCTTGCCCTGGCGTACTTCATCACGATGTCGACCATTGCACTCGGTATCGGCATGGTCGTCGGAAACCTCATTCAGCCCGGCGAGGGACTCAACATCGTTCCCGGCGGCGGCGATGAGTACGCCGAAACCGCAGA
>NZ_LVCU01000212.1:0-1015 GCF_001647185.1 Rhodococcus sp. EPR-147 | reverse complement strand
CGCTCTTCGTGGCCATCCTCGTCGGCTTCGCGCTGCAGGCCATGGGCAAGCAGGGTGAAGGTATTCTCAAGGGCATCGGCGCAGCGCAGAAGCTTGTCTTCCGCATCCTGACCATGATCCTGTGGCTCGCCCCGATCGGCGCTTTCGGTGCCATCGCCGGTGTCGTCGGCAAGACCGGTTTCGACGCGGTCATCCAGCTCGGCACCTTGATGCTGGCCTTCTACATCACCTGCTTCATCTTCGTCTTCTTCTTCCTCGGCCTCATCCTGCGCTTCGTCTCCGGCTTCTCGATCTTCAAGCTGGTCAAGTACCTGGCTCGTGAGTACCTGCTCATCGTCGCCACCAGCTCCTCCGAGTCGGCACTGCCGCGTCTGATCGCCAAGATGGAGCACGTCGGAGTCGAGCGCACCACCGTCGGCATCGTCGTCCCCACCGGATACTCGTTCAACCTCGACGGCACCGCGATCTACCTGACGATGGCTTCGATCTTCATCGCCGACGCCATGAACATGCCGCTCTCCATCGGCGAGCAGTTCTCGCTGCTGCTGTTCATGATCATCGCCTCGAAGGGTGCGGCCGGAGTCTCCGGAGCCGGCCTGGCCACACTCGCCGGCGGACTGTCGAGCCACCGCCCCGAACTGCTCGACGGAGTCGGCCTCATCGTCGGAATCGACCGCTTCATGTCCGAGGCCCGCGCGCTGACAAACTTCTCGGGTAACGCCGTCGCCACCCTGCTGGTCGGCACCTGGACCAAGACGATCGACAAGGATCGGGTCAACACCGTGCTCGACGGCGGCCTGCCGTTCGACGAGGAGACCATGGTCGACGACCACCTCCCCGAGGACGAGCGACCTGCCGACAAGCAGGTCATCATCGAAAAGCACGCCGCCAAGGCGTGATACCTGCCGGGCGCCGCGCATCCCCCCGTCGCCCGGTTCGGAAGAACCAAGAACGACCCCGCCACCAGCGGGGTCGTTCTTGTTTTTCGTACGTCGGTTCCATTCTGTCGGTACTC
>NZ_LVCU01000211.1:0-477 GCF_001647185.1 Rhodococcus sp. EPR-147 | reverse complement strand
GACGTAGTCGTGAGGGTGCCACTCCCGCGCCATCGAGATGTGACGGTTCACATTGTCCTCGGCAGTGGGCACCAGCTCTTGCAGAAGCTCGAGCTGTGTCAGATCCCTCGCCATTAGATCGCCTCCATAGATTGCGTACGACCGGTCCAGCTTACGGCACCGTAGGTTCGGTGTGAACCGTGTCGAGCCTGTTCACTTGCTGTTCCGGCGGTCGTGATGTTCGGTGTCGATCGACGCGATGCGCCCCCGGAGCGCCGATCCTCCGACCGGCTTTCGCGAGTTCACGACCGCTGCAGTTCCCCCTGCACGTCGCTCGGCCTCGGCCGATCGTTACGTCCGAGTGTACGTTCCGGACAGGTGTGATCACTGTTACCCGGACGGTGTGTGGTGCCCCCAGTAGGACTCGAACCTACGACCTGCGGATTAAAAGGTCCACGATGCATACACCTCTACCGGGCGTACTGCACGAGCTCAGGC
>NZ_LVCU01000210.1:0-2601 GCF_001647185.1 Rhodococcus sp. EPR-147 | reverse complement strand
CCGAGATCGAGTGACGCCCCTTCGAGGCTGGAAGTGTCCAGTGTCGAGGTATCGAGCGGCGCAGCTCCACCGATCGATGCCGCCGTCCAGGATGCTTCGAGGAACTCCTGACCCGTGCGCACCAGATCTGTTGCGCGCGTGCGGATTCGCTCGGGATCGCAGAGCAACACGTGCGTCCCTGCGGGGAGGGTGTCGGCGAGCAACTGCAATTCACCCGGCTGCAGCAGCGGCAGCAACGCCTCCATGCCCTCGACCGGGACGCCGGCGGACAGCTTGTCGAGCATCTCGACCAACGCGGTGTCGCCGGCATTGTCGGCTGCGAGAACCGCGGCACGGTCGCGAACTTCCTGGGTGAGAAGCAGTTCGCGGCACGGCGGAGCGATGACGAGATCGACCTCGTGATCGGGCAACGAACGCTGATCGGAGACCGCGAACGCTCGGAGCTCGGTGATCTCGTCGCCCCAGAATTCCACGCGCACCGGGTGATCTGCCGTCGGCGAGAAGAGGTCGAGGATGCCGCCGCGGACGGCGAACTCGCCGCGCTTGCCGACCATGTCCACGCGTAGGTAGCCGAACTCGACGAGTCGGTGGATCAAGCCGTCGAAGTCGATGTCCAGCCCGACCTTCAGGGTGATGGGTTCGATCTCGCCGAGACCGGGTGCCATGGGCTGCACCAGCGAACGGACGGTGGTGACGATGACGCGCAGAGGATCGCCGTAATCGGTGTCGCCGGGGCGGGCCAGCCGGCGGAGTACGTCCAGTCGCTTGCCGACCGTGTCGGCGCTCGGTGAGAGTCGCTCGTGCGGAAGCGTCTCCCACGACGGGAACATGACAACTCCGCCGCCGAGGATCTGACGCAGTTCGTCGGTGAGATCGTCCGCTTCACGCCCGGTGGCGGTGACGATCAACAACTGCGTGTGCTGAGCGATCGCGGCGGCGACGAACGGGCGAACCGAGTGCGGTCCGATGAGCGTGTGCTCGGCGGTTCCGATCGCATCGGCGACGGCCACCATGGACGAATCCGTCAGCGCGACGCTGGCCAGACCCGAGAGTTGCAGCGCCGCGTCGGGAACGATCGGGGCCGGCCCGGATGGAGAAATGGCAGGCAGAGAATCGGAAGACAACAGCAATGCTCCTAGAAGCGATTCGAGGCGACGGCTGCATACGCACAGTCGTGACCGAGTCTATGGGAGCACACCGACAGCTCGGCAGGCGGGAGACGCCGACGGACTACCTCAGAGCTGCGGCCAACATCGCCGAGAGAGACTCGGCAGCAGCAGCCGAGTCGTACTCCGGGTCGTGCAGGCGCTCGGTGACGATCGCATCGATCCCCCCGCCGACGATGATGGCCAGGGTGCGTGAATCGACGCCGGCCGTCCCGCGAGCCCGGACGGATGAGTCGATGAGGTCGGCCAACGGACGCCATCGGTCCTCCGGGGTGTGCCCCAGATCCGAGTTGCCGAGCGCCTCGACCAACATCCGGGTGTGCGTCGGGTGATCACGTAGGTGGCCGATCATCGCACGCACGTACGCCGCGGGACCCTCCCGCGCGTCGACGGCCTCGACCGCGGCTGCGACGTCCTCCACCAGCGCTGCGAGAACGAACCGATACGCCGCGTCGACCACCGCGTCCTTGGTTCGAAAGTGGTACAGCACAGCTGCTTTGGTAATCCCGGCACTGTCCGCGATGCGCGCGAGCGAGACCTTCGCGTACCCGTGCTGGGAGACCGCGTCGATCGTGACGTCGATCAGCTGAGCGCGTCGCGCACGCTCGACGAAGCTCGGTTCTCTCGTTGCCACGGTCGCCACCCTACCGTACGGTTGAATTACTTACCGATCGGTTAGGAGATCCGATATGAACGTCCGAGCAGTAAGCACACGGCGTCGATACCTGAAAATCACCGCCGGGGCGTTGGCCGTCGGCGCGCTCGCTCTCGCGTTCGTGCTCCGTTCGCCCTCACCGGTCGGCCACTGGAACAGCGCGGCGAGCGAGGACAGATTTCTCGCCGCCTACGACCGCGCGTTCGAGGATCTGCCGAATCCTGCAGAGACACTCGACATCAGAACCGACTACGGCGTCGTCCGCGTGTATCGGTTCGAAGGCACCGGAACCTCCACTCACCCGCTACTCCTGCTGCCGGGCCGTTCCTCGGCCACGCCGGTATGGGCGGCCAACCTGCCCGGCCTGCTGACGATCGGTGACGTCTACACCGTCGACCTGCTCGGCGAGCCTGGACGCAGCATTCAGGAACGGCCGATCTCCAGCGACGAGGACCAGGCTGCGTGGCTCGACCAGACACTCGAGGCTTTACCCACCGACCAGGTCCACCTCGTCGGGCTGTCGATCGGCGGGTGGACCGCGACGAACCTGGCGGTGCACGACAGCACCCACCTGGCCACTCTCACGTTGATCGACCCGGCCCGGACCTTCGCCGACATTCCGTGGGGTACCGCGATTCGCGCCCTCCCGGCCGCCGTGCCGTGGCTTCCGAAATCCTGGCGGGACAGCTTCAACTCCTACACAGCGGGCGGCGCGGAGGTCCAGGACGTTCCCATCGCAGACATGATCGAAGCCGGGATGCAGGGCTACTCGCTGAAACT
>NZ_LVCU01000209.1:0-9068 GCF_001647185.1 Rhodococcus sp. EPR-147 | reverse complement strand
CGACGCTCAGCTGGCCGCCGACACGGCCGAGAGAACACTGCCCGACGGGACCGTCCATCTCTATCCCGACGCCTCACATGCGATCAACGGTGAATACCCGGATCGACTGCGCGACGACGTAGCGGCTTTCGTTGCGAGAAATTCGTGAGTTACGGGCCGAAGCGGATGACTCGACGCGCCGCGAATTCGCGGAAGTAGTCCAGCTTGTTGGCGGGAACCAGAGCCGGCAGGAGGTAGTACCAGAGACGCTCCATGCGCGACGGCAGTTCCTCGGTGGTGGAGGTGGCAACCGCAACCATGTGCACGCCGGCCAGGATCTCGAGTACGAGCGAACCGATGGTGCGCGAATCCGAGTTGGGGTCGATGTCGCCCTGCGCGATGGCCTTGGCGGCGAGCTTGTCGAACGAATCGCTCCACCCGGCCATGACGTTGCCCTCGGTGCCGCGGTAGTCGCCGATCTGATGGCTCAGCCGGAGCATGGCCGAGACCATGGGGTCACTGACCGAAAGGTCGACGACTATGTAGGAGATGCCGATCGCCGCCTCGAGTGCGGGGATGCGACCGTCGTTGAACTGCATGCACGCAGTGGTCAGCCGAGCGTTGCCCTCGTCGATGACCGCACGTGCGAGCTCTTCCTTGGAACCGAAGTGGAAGTACAGAGCGCCTTTGGTGACCTGGGACTGAGAGATGATTTCGCTGAGACTCGCGTTCGCGTACCCCAGGCGCAGAAATACATTCGCTGCGCCCGCGAGCACGGTGTCGCGGGTTATTTCAGCGCGGGCCTGCCTGACCATGGGATCCGCCTTCGCAATTCTGAACTGCCACTGCGCAAATTACGCCCGAACGGTACCACTGACTTGCTTTACGTCTCGTGCCAACATGCATCGGTCCGATCGAGCCTTACGCCGTGTGTGACACAGCTCTCATGGCCGACAAAGGGGACGATACCCCCTCTTTAACCGCGAAGAGACGAAACCGAGTTCTCATTCCTCGGTCAATCGAGGGTCGGCCTCCAGATTCGTCAGCCCGTTCCAGCACAGGTTGACCACATGCGCCGCAACCACTTCTTTCGACGGTGTTCGCACGTCGAGCCACCACTGTGCCGTCATCGACACCATTCCGACCAGCGCCTGGGCGTACATCGGCGCGAACTCGGGATCGAGTCCGCGGCGTGAGAAATCCCCGGCCAGCATGTGCCCGACGCGACCGATGGCCTCGTTGAGCAACGACGAGTACTTGCCGTCCTCGGCAGCCGCAGGGGAATCGCGCACGAGAATGCGGAAACCGTCGGTGCGGTCCTCGATGTAGGTGAGTAGTGCAAGTGCGACACGTTCGACGCGAATCCGCGAGCGATTGAGGTCGAGTGATTTGGTGATCATGCCGAGAAGCGTCGACATCTCCCGATCGACGATGACGGCGTAGAGACCTTCCTTACCGCCGAAGTGCTCGTAGACGACCGGCTTGGACACGTTCGCGCGCCCGGCGATCTCCTCGACCGACGCGGCCTCGTACCCGCGTTCGGCGAACAGCGTGCGCCCCACCTCGATCAACTGCTCGCGCCGTTGCGTTCCTGTCATTCGGACTCGAGGTGTGCGTTCCTGCTCCGAGGCTGCGCCTGTCATCGAAAACCGCTCCCGTTACCGACCCTGCATTTTCGACGCCGGACTCGACGCCTCCCCCACACTAGCGATGTCCGATCCATCCGTTTGGCCCTGCGGGAGTGGAGCCTGCAGGAACGACCCGGAGGGCGGGAGTGGAGCCTGCAGGAACGACCCGGAGGGCGGAATCTTCATCGCGGTTCGACTCACCACCACCTCGCGTGCGAGGATCGTTGCGCTCAGTGGGAGCGCAGCGGCAAACGAATGAGTCGTTCGATTCGTCGGCCACTGGCGAAACCGCTGGCCGTTTATCCGCCGTGGTGTAATGGCAGCACCTCTGATTTTGGTTCAGATAGTTCAGGTTCGAGTCCTGGCGGCGGAGCGAGCAACATCATTCGTGCATACCGTCTTCGCGTTACCGCCTGAGGAGCTCAATGCCTGTGCAGACCGCCGTGGTCGTTCTCGCTGCGGGTGCAGGTACCCGAATGCGGTCGAAGACTCCAAAGGTTCTGCATCCCCTCGCCGGCCGCACCATGCTCGCGCATGCCCTCCACGCGGCCGCCGACCTGGGTCCCGACCACCTGGTGACCGTCGTCGGACATGATCGCGAACGAGTGACCGAGGCCGTCCAGGACCTCGCGGCCACCTTCGGGCGCACGATTCACACCGCAGTCCAGGATCGCCAGCTCGGCACCGGGCACGCCGTCCAGTGCGGCCTGGCCGCGTTGCCCGACGATTTCGAGGGCACGATCCTCGTCACCGCCGCCGACGTGCCCCTGCTCGACGGCCACACTCTCAAAGCTCTGCTCGACGAGCACCTGAGCGCCCCCAGGCCCGCTGCCGCCACGGTGCTGACCTTCGTCCCGGACGATGCCAACGGCTACGGCCGTATCGTCCGCACCGACGACGGGGAGGTGGCCGAGATCGTCGAGCACGCCGACGCCACCCCGGCCCAGGTGCTGATCGGTGAGGTCAACTCCGGCGTCTACGCGTTCGACGCCGTGGCGCTGCGTACCGCCCTGGGCAAACTCAGCACCGCGAACGCCCAGCACGAGCTGTATCTGACCGACGTCGTCAAGATCAGCAAGGCCGACGGCAAAGCCGTCTACGGCACCCAGCTCGCCGATCCCGATCTGGTGGTGGGCGTCAACGACCGCGTCCAGCTGGCGCACGTCACCTCCGTGTTGAACCGTCACATCGTCGAACGACATATGCGGGCAGGCGTCACCGTCGTCGATCCATCGACCACCTGGATAGACATCGACGTCACCCTCGGCGCGGACGTCCGCATCGAACCCGGCGTCCAGCTCCACGGCAAGACCCACATCGCCGACGACGCGGTCGTCGGACCGGACTCGACCCTGCGTGACGTCGAGATCGGCGAGCGCGCGTCGGTCGTGCGCACCCACGCCGAGCAGGCCGTGATCGGACCGGATGCCACCGTCGGACCGTTCACGTACCTGCGTCCCGGCACGGTCCTGGGCGAGGGCGGCAAACTCGGTGCCTACGTGGAGACCAAGAACGCGACGATCGGCCGCAACACCAAGGTCCCGCACCTGACCTACGTCGGCGATGCCACGATCGGCGCCCACAGCAACATCGGTTGCTCCAACGTCTTCGCCAACTACGACGGCGTCAACAAGAGCCGCACGGAAATCGGATCCCATGTGCGGACCGGTTCCGACTCGACGTTCGTCGCTCCCGTTCATGTGGGCGACGGCGCTTACACCGGTGCAGGAACAGTGGTTCGGGACGATGTTCCTCCCGGCGCGCTGGCCGTCTCCGGTGGCAAGCAACGCAATATCGAAGGCTGGGTCATCGACAACAGGCCCGGAACCGAAGCTGCGAAAGCAGCGGCGCTCGCAGATCGTGATCGGCAAGAACAAAAGGACGGCGAAGAGCAGTGACCACCCCTAATTGGATCGACAACCAGAAGAACCTGATGTTGTTTTCTGGTCGAGCACATCCGGAGTTGGCCGAGCAGGTCGCCAAGGAACTCGGGATCGACGTCACCCCGCAGACCGCGCGTGACTTCGCCAACGGCGAGATCTTCGTTCGCTTCGAGGAGTCGGTCCGCGGATCGGACGCCTTCGTGCTGCAGTCGCATCCGTTCCCGCTCAACACGTGGCTGATGGAACAGCTCATCATGATCGACGCGCTCAAGCGCGGATCGGCCAAGCGCATCACCGCGATCCTGCCGTTCTACCCGTACGCGCGTCAGGACAAGAAGCACCGGGGACGCGAGCCCATCTCCGCTCGTCTGGTCGCTGACCTGCTCAAGACCGCCGGTGCCGACCGCATCATCACCGTCGACCTGCACACCGATCAGATCCAGGGCTTCTTCGACGGACCCGTCGATCACATGCACGCACACAGCCAGCTCGCCGATCACATCCGGGCGACCTACAGCCTCGAGCACATCACCGTCGTCTCCCCCGACTCCGGCCGCGTACGCGTCGCCGAGAAGTGGGCCGACTCGTTCGACGGTGCGCCGCTGGCGTTCATCCACAAGACGCGTGACCCGTTGGTGCCCAACCAGGTCAAGTCCAACCGCGTCGTCGGTGACGTCGAAGGCCGCACCTGCATCCTCATCGACGACATGATCGACACCGGCGGCACCATCGCCGGTGCCGTGAAGGTGCTCAAAGAAGCCGGAGCCGGTGACGTCGTCATCGCCGCCACCCACGGAGTTCTGTCCCACCCGGCCGCCGAGCGGCTCGCGAACTGCGGTGCCAAGGAAGTCGTCGTCACCAACACCCTGCCGATCAGTGACGAGAAGCGCTTCGAAACGCTGACCGAGCTCTCGATCGCGCCGCTGCTGGCTCGCACCATCCGCGAGGTCTTCGAAAACGGCTCCGTCACAAGCTTGTTCAACGGCAGCGCATAGCCTTTTCGGGTCACTCCGCAGGCTCCACTCCCGACCTTCAGGTCTGTTTCACCCCGCCCCGCCCACTCTCCGTCCGCTCTGCATGAACTACGTCACGTCCGTGACCGGAACCTGCAGCTCGCGAGACGGGGGTGTGCGGGGCGGGTTTCGTTGTCACCTAAGATGACTCGTCGTGATCGACGCAGACTCTCCCCACGGCCCGGCTGGAACTACTACGGTCAGAATTGCCCGATGGACGCCGGGCGGGTGCGTCTGGTGCGGTAGCACCGACAGCGTCGAGGACTTCCGAAACGAGCCGCGCTGTGGCCTGTGCCGCGAGAAGGAAGCCGTCATCGACGAGGCCAAGCACTTCATCGGGATGTACGGCCTGCGGCCCCTGGGCGGGACGCTGGCGTCCGAGGACGAGGAGGAGCGCGAGTACCGCGTCACCGCTCGGGATGCGCGTGAGGTGCTCAACCGCATTCGGCTCGAGAAGCTGCCCGATCCGGCCGCCGTCCGCAAAGCCTTGCGCCCCAGGGCCGCTGCCGCGGGCAACGCACCGGCCTCCACGACGTCCGGAACGCCTGCGAAGGCACCGACGAAGAAGTCGCAGGCCGGCGTCACCGGGATCGATGCGATCGAACTGCAGTCCCGTGTGCAGAAGTTGCTCGGCCAGCTCACCTCCGTCGACGAGCAGATCAGCGCGCTCGACGGCGTGCAGGGCCTGCCGGCACGTGCGCGCATGAAGGATCTCGAACGGCAGCGCACCACGGTCCTGTCGACTCTGGCCGCGCTCGAGAAGGCTCGTCGCCGCACCAACTGATCCACGTAGTCTGATCGAGTGCTGCGCAAGCGTTCGATCTCACGGCAGGTGCTCGACGTCGCCTACGCCGTCGTCTTCGTTCTGCTCATGACGTCGTCCACGCTGTACGGTCCCTACGGTTCCGCCGGCTTCGGCGTCCTGGTCGGTTTCGGCGTCGCGCTGGCGGTTCGGCGACGGTCACCGCTACTGTCGTTGGCACTGGCCTGGGTGCTGGCCGTCGTGCAGATGGTCAGCGGGGTACTCCCCCTCTCTGCAGACATCGCAATCTTCGCGATTCTGTACTGCTCGGCCGCGTACGGCGACAACGTGCTTCGACGCCTCGGGCTCGCGTCGGCCGTCGCCGGTGGCGTGATAGCGGCTCTGTACCTGGCGTTCGTGGACGGCAATCCGTTCGGCCCGGCCACGGAGGAGGGCTACCAGGAACCCCGACTCCTACAGTTCGCCTTCCTCCTCGTCGGCCTGTGGGCGATGCTCGGGTTGTCCTGGGCCCTGGGTCGCTTGGCCTATGCCCGGCGCACCGCCATCGAATCCGCACACGCGCGTGAGCTCGCGGAAGTACATCAGGCCCGCGCCGAACACGAAGTGGCAATCGAGCAGGAGCGCAACAGAATTGCCCGCGACATGCACGACATCGTGGCGCATTCGCTCGCCGTGGTGATCGCGCAGGCCGACGGTGCACGCTATGTCCGCGCCGTCGACCCCGCTGCCGTCGACACTGCCCTGACGACCATCTCCGACACCGCGCGCGAAGCACTGTCCGACGTTCGGGTGTTGCTCGGACAGCTGCGCCACAGTCAGGGCGATCTCCCGAACCCCACCCCCGACGATCTCGAGCGTCTGTTCGACCAAGTGCGCGCCACCGGCCTGACCATCGACTCGTCGATCGACACCGATTCGGTGTCGTTGGGTGCCGGTGCGCACCTGGCGCTCTATCGGATCGCGCAGGAATCGCTGACCAATGCCCTACGTCACGGCGACCCCGACAAGCCGGTGACCGTCACCATCGAATCCGACTCTGCCGGCATCGAACTGACGGTGCGCAACAGTGTGCCCTCGGCGCGTTCGGCGTCGGAATCGGGCGGCCACGGAATCGCCGGTATGAAAGAACGCGCCAGCCTCGCCGGTGGCATGTGCACCGCGTCCGGCGACGGATCGTCGTGGACCGTGACAGCCTGGCTTCCTGCGGCCGGCTCGTCCACGAAGGGAATCAGCTGATGTCCGATCGAATCAAGGTAGCGCTGGTCGACGATCAGCAGTTGTTCCGCGCGGGCATTCGCATGCTCATCTCCTCGCAGCCCGATCTGGAGTTCGTCGGTGAGGCGGGCAACGGGAAGGAAGCCGTCGAGCTCGCCGCGTCGGCACGTCCCGACGTGATGCTCATGGACGTTCGGATGCCTGTGCTCGACGGTATCGCCGCGACCGAGCAGATCGTGGCCGGATCCGATACTCCCCCGCGGATTCTGGTCCTGACGACGTTCGACCTCGACGAGAGTGCGGCGCGAGCGATTCGTTCGGGCGCAAGTGGATTCGTACTCAAGGATGCGGACCCGGAATTTCTGCTGGCTGCGATCCGGACGGTTCATGCAGGCAACTCGGTGATCGCCGCGTCGGCGACGACGGGTCTGCTGGCGCATTTCACGCCGACACCGGTGGTGCCGAAGGTGCCGGCCGAGTTCGCCACCCTCACGGCGCGGGAGAAGGAACTCTTCCGACTGACCGCCCGCGGGCTGAGCAACTCCGAGATCGCCGAGATGGAATTCCTCAGCGAGGCGACGGTGAAAACGCACATCAGTCGCATCTTTGCCAAGCTGCACCTGCGTGACAGAGTGCAGTTGGTGGTCTACGCATTCGAGCACGGACTCAACTCACCTTGACCTGCTTGGGACTGATGCCGAAGTCATCCTGTAGATGTACGACGCAGAGACTCGCGCCTGATTACTCGGGGCCGCTGAGTTCATAGCGTTGTGGGCATGACGATCACAGCAGGCCCTGTTGCCCGGGCATTCCAAGTCAGCAAACATTTCGGCGACTCGACCAATCCGGTGAGCGCCCTCGACAACGTCTCTCTCGACATTCACGGTGGCCAGTTCACCGCCATCATGGGACCGTCCGGTTCCGGCAAATCGACCCTGATGCATGTGATGGCGGGATTGGACAACGCCAGCTCGGGTCATCTGATGCTGGCCGGTGCAGACATCACCTCGGCGAACGACGCCGCTCTGACCACGCTGCGACGCAAGCAGGTCGGCTTCATCTTCCAGTCCTTCAATCTCGTTCCCACCCTCGATGTTCGAGGCAACATCCTGCTGCCGTTCGAACTCGACGGCCGTGCACCCACCGCCGAGGAGGCGGCCTGGATCGAGCAGCTCATCGACACTCTGGGGTTGCAGGCGCGGGTGAACCACCGACCGCATCAGCTCTCGGGTGGGCAGCAGCAGCGCGTCGCGATCGCCCGCGCGCTGGGGACCCGTCCACATCTGATCTTCGCCGACGAACCCACCGGCAATCTCGATTCCCGCACCGGCCGTGAGGTTCTCGGCCTTCTCGCTGCGGCGGTGCGCGAGTACGGCCAGTCGATCGTGATGGTCACCCACGACCCCATCGCGGCGAGCTACGCCGATCGCATCGTCTTCCTCGCCGACGGTCACATCGTCAACGAACTGGGGCGTTCGAGTGCGGAACAGATTTCGAGCTACATGCTGGGAATGGAGAGCGTCCGATGAGTGGGTTGACGTCGGCTCAGGCGTCGAAGGAGCACGGTGCCAGTCTGCTGGTGACCTCGCTCGCGTCGTTCTTCGGTGTGGTGTTGATTCAGGCGACGGCCTTTCTGGTCGACATCTTCGGCGAGATGGAGGGTGCTGCCATCACCGCGCTGTACAGCGTGGCGCTCGTGTTCATCGGTCTCGCCCTGTATGTCGCGGCGGTGGTCACCTCGAACACGTTCGCGACGATCGTCGCGGGCCGCACCCGCACCATCGCCCTTCTGCGCCTACTGGGTGCCCGGGCGCGTGACCTGCGTCGATCGGTAGCCAGGGAAGGCTTCCTCGTCGGATTGTTCGGTGGTGCAGTCGGTTCGGTTCTCGGTGTCGGAGCCAGTCATCTCGCGCGAGCCGTTGCGGTCTCGGCCGGTCAGCTGCCGGACGTGGAGTACACGTCCGTCCAACCGCTGGTGATTCTGCCGGTGGTCATCGTGGTGCTGACGACGACTCTCGCGTCCTACGTCGGGTCTCGAAAAGTGCTGGACGTGACTCCTGTTCAGGCAACCGGGGGTGCCGTGGACACGGGAGTGGAGGCTCCGCGGTCGCGTCGAATCAGGACGGGCATATCGATCGTGCTGATCGCCGGCGGAGTGGCACTGCTCGGCCTCGGAATCCTGATCGGGATGGTGAACCCGACGGGTGTGCTGGTCGCGTTCCTCGGCGGTGTCGCCTCGTTCACCGGCATCATGGTCGGCGCCTATCGAATTCTGCCCGCGACGCTGAGGCTGGTCGGGAAACTGTTCGGACGCGGACCTGCAGCAAAATTGGCCTCGGCCAACGCAATTCGCTATCCGGATCGCAGCACCCGCACCGCGGTGGGATTGCTGATCGGGGTGACGCTGGTGACCACGTTCGCGGTCGCGATGTACAGCTACCGGGCGATGCTCGTCAACGAGTTCGACGAAGCCTCCGTCGACCAGGTCCTCACCGTGACAGTGGGAATCATGACCGGACTCATCGGCTTCTCGGCTGTGATCGCGGCAGTCGGGATGGTGAACAACCTGCTGCTGAGCATTCTGCAG
>NZ_LVCU01000208.1:0-48342 GCF_001647185.1 Rhodococcus sp. EPR-147 | reverse complement strand
GTGGTCGCGTTGGCGGATGCCTGAACCCGATGTCGCCATTGCTGGGCGACGACGGCCGAGCAGGGTTGCACACTACCGACGCCGATCGACGGGATTCCATCGATCGGCGTCCGTAGCGTGCACTGGTGCCCACTCTGCCGGGCACTGCCTGTGGATAACGTCATCGAGTTATCCACAATTGCGAGATTGCCACTGTTGCACGGGCTCCCCAGCCGCAACGGTGTACCAATGGGGGTTTACACGGTGCAGCAGTTGATGGCGCAAGGGCTCAGTACGAGCGCCATTTCGAGACGATCGCAGTCGGGAGAGCTCGTGTGCCTACTGCCGAAGGTCTACGCGACGGAGAAACCGGACTACCTCGGACTGTGCACCGGTGCGCTTCTGTGGAAACCGGACGCCGTGCTGAGCCACGACAGTGCGGCCTGGTTGTGGGGACTGATCGACTACGAACCGCGACTCGTCTCCGTCACGGTGGCCCCGAACGTCCAGTCGAGATCGGTGCCGTGGGTTCGAGTTCATCGCCGACGCCTCGTCGAGGTCCAGCTCCACCGAGGCCTTCGAGTGGTGTCGCTGGAGCAGACATTCGTCGACGTCGCGACCTCGTTGTCGACGCCCGATCTCGAGAAATTCTTCGACGACGCCATCGACCATCATCTGCCGTGGCGACGGGTTGCCGCACTGTGTGACACGTCGAAGGGAATGCACGGGATGGCTTCCGTCCGGAAGCAGCTTCGAACGTGCTGCCCGAGAACACGATCAGAGCCGGAGCGCGTAGTAGCGCGGGCGTTGACAGCCCGCAACTTCACGATGGAGATCAATGCGCGCGTCGGGAAGTTCTACGGCGACTTGGTCGACTTTTCCGCACGAGTCATCGTCGAAATCGATGGCCGAGAGTTCCACACGGATCCCGCCACGTTCAACAACGATCGTCGACGCCAGAACGAGTTGGTGCTCGATGGATGGTTGGTGCTGCGCTACTCGGCGGCCACAGCGCTTGCCGACCTCGATCGCGTCGTGGACGAAATCATCACCGTGGTGCGGCGTCGCCGGAAGTCGATCGCAGCGACCGACCGTCGACTCCCGTGAATACGCGGCTGCAGCGGGCAGGGTTGCACCCTATCGACGCCGATCGACGGGATTCCGTCGATCGGCGATCGTTGTGTGCACTGGTGCCCACTCCGGTGGATCCGCTACCCGTCCTTCCGCGCAAGAATGAGTGCGAAGCGGGAATCGGCGTCGGACCAGAGATGGTCGACGCCGAATCCCGCCGCCGCGAGTTCCTCGGTGATGCCCTCCGGCCGGAATTTCGCCGAGATCTCGATGCGGAGGTCCTCACCGGCGTCGAAGTGCACCTGCAGATCGAGGTCGGCGAGGTACACCTCCTGCGGCGCGTTTGCGCGTAGCCGCATCTCGATCCACTCCTGCTCGGCATTCCACAGCGCGACATGCTCGAAGGCATCGGGATCGAAGTTGCCGCCCAGGCGAGAGTTGATCACCGACAACACGTTTCGGTTGAACTTCGCAGTCACTCCAGCGGCGTCGTCGTAGGCCGGAACGAGAACCTTCGGATCGATCACCAGACCGACACCGAGCAACAGATACTCGCCCGGATCCAGGGCGTCGGCGATGGCGCCGAGAAACTCCCGGCGTTCCTCGGGGATCAGGTTGCCGAGCGTTCCGCCCAGGAATGCGATCGTCCGTGCCTGGCCGCTGGGCAGATTGTGCAGCGTGTCGGTGAAATCGCTGACGATGCCGCGCACCTCGAGCGCCGGGAACTCGTGCGAGATCTGCTCGATGGCACCCTCGAGGGCCGTGACGGATACATCCTGCGGTACATAGGTTTCGAGCGATCCATGCTTCACCCCGGCGGAGAGCAGGATTTTCGTTTTCTCCGACGAGCCGGAGCCCAGCTCGATCAACATCGTCGATCCGGTTGCTTCGGCGACGTCCAGGGCGTGCTCCTCGAGGAGGGCGCGCTCGGTACGCGTCGGGTAGTACTCCGGCAGCACCGTGATCTGCTCGAAGAGCTCGCTGCCCAGCGCGTCGTAGAAGTACTTGGGCGAGAGCCACTTCGGGTCGGCAGTGAGACCGTCCCGCACGTCCTTACGCAACTCGTCGAGCAATGCTGTGTCGGCCAGATGTACGTCCACCGTGCTCATGACGCTCCTTTATGATTCCAGGCTGGAAATGGTGAGATCGGTTGTCGTGGCGACGACCATGCGTCGGTCGTCGATGAAAATCCAGTCGGGTCGATCGTCGAGGGGTTCGGAGGCGATCGTCACCGAATCCTCGGTCCGCAGAACCGACAGCGAATGATGCACCGCCGTGGCGTACATGCTCTGGCCGTCCGACAGCAGAAAATTCAAGCGCGCCTTGGACGAGGTTGCGAGAACCCTGCGGACCAGCATGCGCAGTGCCGACTCGGGATCGTGGGTGCGCAGCAGGTTCTGCAGCACGACCCACAGAGCGGCGGCATCGGTCGGCGCAGGTAATGCGAGCGCGTCGACGGACGGCACCTCCGACCACAGGTCGGCCATCGACTGCGGCCAACCGAACACCACACCGTTGTGGCTGAACGCCCAACGGCCGTCGGTGAAGGGGGCGCAGGCGGTGCGCTCCACCGGCATTCCCACGGTCCCCGATCGCACCGCCGCGATCACCGACGTCGAATCGATCTGCGGCAGAACATCGTCCACCGCCGGATCGGTCCAGATGGGCATGGGATTGCGGTAGCTGTGCGCGGCTGCGTCGCCGTCCCACCACGCGACACCGAATCCGTCGGCATTGATGGTGCCGCCGCCGCGCATGTCGCTGGGGGCATACGCCTGCACACGCAGACTGTGCTCACCGTCTGTGAGCACTCCCCCGACGGACGTGCGGGGGCCGAGATACCCGAGATGACGGCACATTCAGCTGGGCTCGACGTCTCGGGCCAACCGGAACCCACTGAAGATCTGGCGGCGGATCGGGTGGTCCCAGTTACGGAACGTGCCCCGGCACGCCACCTCGTCGGTGCCGAACGACCCGCCGCGCAACACCTTGTAGTCGCCACGGAGAAACACCTCGGAGTACTCGGCGTACGGGAAGGCCTCGAAGCCGGGGTACGGCTCGAAATCGGAGGAGGTCCACTCCCACACGTCACCGATGAGTTG
Source organism: Rhodococcus sp. EPR-147 (assembly GCF_001647185.1). Lineage (NCBI taxonomy): Bacteria > Bacillati > Actinomycetota > Actinomycetes > Mycobacteriales > Nocardiaceae > Rhodococcus > Rhodococcus sp. EPR-147. The sequence goes on along the minus strand of NZ_LVCU01000208.1, from coordinate 45,190 downwards.
GTGCACGCCTGCTGCAGAGGCACCGTCGGGATACGCGCCGACGTCTGCCGGTTCCAGATGCCGTTGATTCAAATTGGCATGTACCGCAGTGGGTTCGGCGTCGCCCCACGGGTAGGCGTTGCTGGTGCGGGTCTCGGCGTCGAATCGCGCAGCTTTCTCCCACTCCGCCTCCGTCGGCAGACGCTTGCCTGCCCACCGCGCGTAGGCGTCGGCTTCGAACCAGCACACGTGCACGACGGGCTGATGCGGTCGCACCGGACGGCGCACTCCGAAACTCCGACGCCACCAGGTGCCGTCGGAGTCGGACTCCCAGAACTGCGGCGCGGTCAGGTTCGCGTCGACGCGATGCTGCCACCCCTTGTCGGTCCACAGCTCGCGGCGTTCGTAACCGCCGTCGGCAATGAAGTCCATGAACTGCGCGTTGGTGATCGGGGCTCGGTCGATGGCGAACGTCGGCACGTGCACCGTGTGGGCCGGTCGCTCGTTGTCGAGAGCCCACGGATCGAGCGAGGTCCCCATCGAGAACGATCCACCGGCGATGACGGCCTCACCCGACACCGGTGTGGCCGACGTGGGAGGCGCAGGAGCGGTCAGAACCGCAGGTCCTGAACGCAGTTGATGGGTCGCGAGCATGGTCTCGTCGTGTTGCTGCTCGTGCTGGGCGATCATGCCGAATGCGAAGCCATGTTTCTCGACCGGCCTACCCTCGAAAGTGCTGTGATCGAGCACATCCCAGGCCTTGTCGCGGACGGTCTGGACGTAGACGCGTGCCTCGTCCGGAGTGAGCAACGGAAGCGACGTACGCGAGGAACGCGAGTGTTTGAAGGCGTCGTACAGCTCGTCGATGTCGGGACGCACGGGATCGCGACCCCCGACATCACGAACGAGCCAGAGCTCTTCCTGGCTACCGATGTGGGCGAGATCCCAGACCAGCGGGCTCATCAACGGCGAATGCTGCGACATCAGTTCGGTTTCGTCCACGCAATCGGTGAGCGCCGCACTGCGGGCTCGGCTGCGCGTGAGGACCGTTTCTATTTTGCTCCTGAGTTGTTCGGCGCTCACACCGATTCCTTTCGAGTCCGAAGTTCCCGTGCCGCCGTGTCGAGTGCGCTGGGCGTCGCGCCGGCACTGCACCGGCGAGAGGCTGCCGACAAATGGTCGGAGAATTCGCCACCGAACTCCGCTGCGAGATCGAGCAACTCGGTTGCGGCTGTGCGGAGCTCGCGATCTGCCAGCCCGACGCGGGCCGCGTCGAGCCACCGTCCCGCCGTACCGCCGCCGAGCTCGGTGGCTCGGGCCACCAGTTCGGGTGTGGACAGCAGCGCCTCGAACGCCGCCGCCGGAACCACCCACTGCCCGTCCGGTTGCGCGTCGAGATAGCGAATCTCGAAGTGCCCGCAGGCACGCACCTGAGGGAACAGGGTGGTCAGGTGATAGTCGAGATCGCTGAAGGTCGGCGGGCGTCCGACGATGGCGGGATCGTCCACCCACTGCGCGAACGTGGTGCCCGGCGGCGCTTCCCAGTTCTGCGTGACGCCCTGGATGCAGAGCAACGGAACGTCGAGCGCCCACCGTGCATAGTCGGTGATCGGGTCGCCGGTGTTGGGCACCGACGTTCTGCTGGAATCCGTTCTGCTGGAATCGAGTTCGAGCCAGGTCCGCATCCGCTGGGATGCCCAGCGTCCCGCGGGTGCACCGGAAAGTTCGGGAGATCGAGCGAACGCAGCCACGAAGGCAGGACCGATGACGTGGAGCATGTGCCAACGCGCGGCGACCTCGGCGCGATCACGACCCGCGTCGACGCTCACCTGAGCCGCTGCGGTGTTGCACATCATCAGCTTTCCGAAGGGGCCGATGGTGGTGAACCGATTCTCCATCGCGCAGTACCGCGGTAGCACGAGGAGACGTTCGGGTGCCCGAGCAGTATCCGCCGGAACGGACGCGATGTCGATGCCGGCCTTACCGAGAATGTCCCGTAGCAACCGCGCATCGGCGTCGAGCATCGGTGCGAGTTGGGAAACGGATAGATAAGGCGAACTGGACAATTCGACCTGACCGCCGGGTTCGACGGTGACGATGCTGCCGCCCGGCAACGACAGGGCGGGTGACTCGGGATCGATACTGCGCGGGGAGTGAACACCGAGCGCAGCGGCCAGAGCTGGGAGGGTCGGACGCGTTCCGTCGTCGAGGGCGGTGAGCCACTCGAGTTCGGCACCGATGAGAGCCGGTGGCCCCAGCTTGAAACACACCTTCGATACATATGCCTCTGCTGCTGGGCGCGAGCTCAGCCCGAGAGACTTCTCGTTGGACGACACTCATTCCTTCTTTCCGCACTCAACACGTTCTCCGCTCGGAGTACGTACCCAGCCGCGGGGATCGAAAACGCCGCGATCCCTCGTCTGATCGAGGCTACCGATTGTGGAACTCTGGTGCCCGAGAGTTCGCTACCGAAAGGACGACCGATGCTCGATCACGACCGCATTCGACGCGACACCCCCGGTGCGTCGGGCCGGGTCTTTCTCGACAGCGCCGGATCGTCTCTACCTCCGACCGTCGTCCTCGATACCGCGATCGAACACCTGCGCCGGGAAGCGGAAATCGGTGGGTACCGGGCCGCGAACGAACGACTCGACGATCTCGCCGCGGTCAAGACCTCGATCGGAACCTTGATCGGAGCCCCGGCAGCGAGCATCGCACTGAGCGATTCTGCGACCCGGGCCTGGACAGACTTCTTCTACTCGGTGCCGCTGTCCCCCGGTGATCGAATACTGCTGGGCGAGGCCGAGTACGCCAGCAACGCGATCTCCGCCCTCCACCGCGCCGAGGTCACCGGCGCAACGGTGGAGATCGTCCCGAGTGACGAATCGGGACGCATCGACGTGCACGCACTCGAATCGATGCTCGACGACCGGGTGAAACTGGTTTCGGTGGGGCACGCCCCCACCAACGGCGGTCTGATCAATCCTGCCCGTGCTGTCGCCGATCTCGCGCACCGCCACGGCGCACTGGTCCTGCTCGACGCCTGCCAGTCCATCGGGCAGATGCGCATCGACGTCGAGGAATTGGGAGTCGATGCTCTCTCCGCCACCGGCCGCAAATGGCTGCGCGGCCCCCGCGGAACCGGCTTCCTCTACCTGCGACCGGGATTGGCGTCGACACTGCATCCGCCGGCCCTCGACCTGCACAGCGCTCAATGGGTCGACCGACAGACGTACCGAATGGCCGACGATGCCACGCGATTCGAGTTCTGGGAATGCGACATCGCGGCCAGGCTCGCGCTCGGGGCGGCCGTCGACTATCTCCTCGAGCTCGGCGTCGACCAGGTCGAGGAGGCCGTTGTCGAACGTGCCGAATACCTGCGGGCCGGGCTCCGGAAGATCCCCGGAGTGACCGTGCACGACCTCGGCGACCGCAAGAACGGCATCGTCTCGTTCACCGTGGACGGCGAAGATCCCGTGGCCGTGCGCGACCGACTCGGGGAGCGCGGGGTGACCGTGACCGTCAGCCACCGCAGCTCGACCCGCCTGGACATGACCGGCCGGGGGCTCGACGCGGTCGTTCGTGCATCTCCCCACTATTTCGTCACATTCGCCGAATTGGACACGATGCTCACTGCGCTCGCAGGTGCGTGACCGGTTTTTGGTCGTTCCGCAGGCTCCATTCCGGGCTCGTAGCAGGGGTTGACGTTCCGCTCACATAGGCGGCCACACCGACTGCGGAGATCACCAGCCCACCGAGTCCGAGCCAGGTGATCGCGTCGCCGAACATGATCCAGGCCCACACCATCGTCGTCGGCGGGGTCAGGTAGAGCAACACGCTGGCGCGGGTGGGCCCGTTGCGACGCACCACGAACAGGTACGCGCCGTACGCACCGAAGGTCGAGAGCACGACCGTCCACGCCACGGCCGCCCAGAAGCCCGTCGTCATGGGCGGTGCGACATCACCGGCCAACGCGCTCCACGTCATGAAACCGACTGCACTGATGGAACATTGGATGGCCATCGACAGTGCGATCGGTTCCTTCGGTGCCAGCACTCGCTGACCGATCGTGCCCATCGACAGAGCCAGCATTCCGGCCGCCGGTAGTAGATAGACGGGCCAGGCGAGGTCGGCACCGGACAGGTCCCCCAGCACTACCAGCGAGACACCCGCGATGCCGACGACGAGCCCCAGACTCTGCCGTCCTCCGACGCGTTCGGCGAAGATCCTGCTCGACGCCGTCGCGACGACCAGCGGCTGAAGTGCGGCGATCAATGCGGCGACTCCAGGCGGCACTCCCATCCCGATCCCGGTGATCGTGGCACCGAGGTACAGGAACTGACAGAAGAGGCCGAGGACTGCGTGGATTCGGATGGCACGCCAGGTGGGGGTCAGCCTGCGATATCGGCACCAGGCGATCAGTAGCACCGCAGCCGCGACATAACGCCAGGCCAGCAGAGTGTGCGCGGGGGCTTCGGCTGTACCGAGTTCGGCTCCGATGAACCCCGAACTCCACAGCACCACCAGGGCCGTACCTGCGACGGCGTCGACATTCGCTTTCATGCTGCGATGTAAACATACAGGTCTGTATACTTGCAGTGCACCTGCTTCTCACCAGCGCTTTCGGAAGGCAACCATGCTCGACAAGCCCCTCACCCCCGCCGGAGAACGCATCCTGACCGTCGCGAGCGAGCTGTTCTACGCGCGCGGCATCCGAGCCGTCGGAGTCGACCTGATCGCTGAGGAGGCAGGCACCACGAAGAAGACCCTGTACGACCGATTCGGCTCCAAGGACGGCCTGGTGCAGCGATACCTCACCCGTCGATACGCTCTGTGGTGCGATCACGTGACGGAATTCGTCGATGCCCTCGAACCCGGTGACACCCGGATCCTCGGGGTGTACGACGCCCTGGACGTCTGGATGCGCGACAACCATCGCGGCTGCGGATTCGTCAACGCCTTCGCCGAGTTCGGCGGCACCGACAGCCCGGTGCTCGCGATCATCGAGTCCGAGAAAGCCTGGACCAGATCGTTGTTCGCGCGACTGGCCACCGAAGCGGGATACCCCGATGCCGAACAGCTGGGAACCCGACTGTCGGTGCTGCACGAGGGTGCGGTGGTCATGGGGACGGCGGGAGCTCGCGATGACGCCATCGTGGTGGCGCGGGGCATCGCGTCGGATCTGCTCGCTGCGCTCGCAGGTGCACGGCAGTAACTGCGGTCGTTACGCCGGCTCCACTCCGGGCTCGTAGCAGGGGTCGAGCTTCCACGCACAAGACGTGGTCGTGTATTGTTTCCCAGGTTGTCTCGGCGAGGGTAGATCCGAATAGTTCCGGATCCACCGTTATCGACGCGGCTCGGCCCCGTTGGCCGCGCTCGTTCGTGTCCGCCCCGACGAGCTTGACCGCCCGACGAAGTACGCCGCACGAACCACAGTTATCAGGAGCATGTAGCACCATGGCATCGAAGGTAAACAATCTCACCGCGCAGGTCCGCACCGAATTCGGCAAGGGCGCAGCTCGCCGCGCACGTCGCGACGGACTCGTTCCCGCCGTTCTGTACGGACACGCCACCGACCCCCAGCACCTCGCGCTGGACGCTCGCGCGTTCGCAGCTGTGCTGCGTAACGACGGCACCAACGCCGTGCTCACCCTCGACATCGACGGCAAGTCGCAGCTGGCGCTGACCAAGTCGATCGTCGTGCACCCGATCCGTCGCAGCATCGAGCACGCCGACCTCCTCGTCCTCAAGAAGGGCGAGCGCGTCACCGTCGAGGTCAACATCATCGTCGAAGGCGATGCCGCGCCCGGCACCCTGGTGGTCACCGACTCCACCTACATCGAGATCGAGGCCGACGCCCTGGAGATCCCGGAGAACTTCGTCATCTCCGTCGAGGACAACCCGATCGATACGCAGTACTACGCAAAGGACGTCGAGCTGCCCGAGGGCGTCACCCTGACGTCCGACCCCGAGCAGCTGCTCGTCAACGTCACCGAGGCACCGTCCGAGGAAGAGCTCGAAGCCGACGGCGAAGGCACCGAGCCGATCTCCGAGGAGGGCGAGGCCGAAACTCAGGAAGAGGCCGAGAGCCACGAGGATTCGGCCGACGAGGAGAGCAAGGACAGCGACAGCTGATCTCGCTCCACCGACCGCGTACGACGCGCTGCTCCCACACCGGGAACAGCGCGTCGTTCGTTTCGAAGGCGTGATGCGACAATGACGAGCGTGAGTGTTGACCCCGTGAGTGCCGAAAGTACAGCGCCTGCCCTGATCGTCGGCCTCGGCAATCCCGGCCCGCAGTACGAAAAGACCCGCCACAACGTCGGTTTCATGGTCGCAGACGCTCTTGCCGGACGCATCGGCGGGGCGTTCTCCTCGCACAAGAAGTCCAATTCCGACGTCGTCCAGGCCCGCCTCGGCGCTCGCTCGGTGATCATCGCCAAGCCGCGGACGTTCATGAATCTCTCGGGCCAGCCGGTGGCTGCGTTGGCGCGATTCTTCTCGATCGAGCCGGCGAACATCGTGGTGGTGCACGACGAGCTGGACATCGACTTCGGTGCTCTGCGACTCAAACTCGGCGGCGGCGAAGGCGGCCACAACGGACTCCGCTCGATCTCCCAGCACCTGAGCACCAAGGACTACCTGCGCGTGCTCGTCGGCGTCGGGCGACCCCCGGGGCGAATGGATCCGGCGTCGTTCGTGCTCAAGCCGTTCTCGGCGGCCGAGCGCAAGGATCTCGGCGTCGTCGTCGAGGAAGCCGCGGACGCCGCGGAGCTGCTGCTGTCGGCCGGACTGGAAGCGGCACAGAACCGGGTGCACCCGCGCTGAACCTCACACCGCTGTTGCGAAGCGCGCGCCTGTTCTCGCGTCCGAACGAAGGCGCGCACCCCGCAGAAAGGGTGTGAGGTCCCGCCGTTCGCGTCAGTTCAGCAGCGACACCGAATTCGCCCGTCGCAGTTTGCCGCTCGACGTCTTCGGAATGCTGCCCGGCCCCAACACCGCAACGGTTCGCGGTCGCACACCCACCTCCGAGTGCACCGCGTGGATCACTTCCCGTTCGATGCGTTTGACCTCGTCCGGCTTGTCGATGTCGTTGGTTTCCACTGCCACAGCGAAGCTTTCGCGTTTCTCACCGGCATCGAGCCGGATGGCGACGGCATTGCCCGGCCGCACACCGGCAACAGTGCCCGCGGCCCGTTCGATATCGGTGGGATAGATGTTGCGACCACCCATGATGATGACGTCCTTGATACGTCCGCAGACGACCACCAGTTCGTCCTCGGTGATGTAGCCGACGTCGCCGGTATCGAGCCAGCCGTCCGCGTCGAGCGTCGACACCGGGCCTTCGACGGTGATGTAGCCGGGGGTGACGGCCTTGCCCCGCACCTCGATGATGCCCACGCCGCGGGCAGTGAGCACCTGCCCCTCCTTGTCGACGACGCGTCCCTCCAATCCTGGAACGAACTTGCCGAGCGTCGCGAGCGAACGGGTGTTGCCGCGGGTCGACGGGACGGCGCGACCGAGGGTCTCGAGCAGGTCCGCGTCGACCACATCGATCACCTGTCCCTGATCGGGATCCGGAATCGACACTGCGAGAGTCGTTTCCGCCATTCCGTAGACCGGGGCCAGAGCGAGTGGGTTGAGCTTGTACGGGGCCCCGGCCTCGGCGAGCGCGGTCATGGTGTCCGGGTCGACCGGCTCGGCTCCGTTCCAGGCATAGCGCAGAGTGGACAGATCGAGATCCATATCGTCCTCGGCCTGACGCAGCCGCCGCGCCAGCAGGGAGTACGCGAAGTTCGGTGCTGCGGTGACGGTTCCGCGATACTTGTGAATCAGCTTGGCCCACAACAGCGGCGAACGCAGGAAGTCCAGTGGAGTGATGCTGACGACCTCGGCACCGACCTGCATCGGCACCGACAGAAAGCCCACCATCCCCATGTCGTGGAACAGTGGCAGCCAGCTGACCATCACATCGGAATCGACATCGAATTCGATGCGATCAATCATGGCGTAGGCATTGACGTAGAAGTTCTCGTGTGTGATCCGCACGGCCTTCGGCGAACCGGTCGAGCCGGACGTCAGTTGCTGCAGTGCGATGTCGGACTCGGCCGTCGGCACCGGATCGATATCGCGACCGGTCTTCATGTCCTCGATCTTCAGCACGGTGATTCCGCGCTCCTCGAGCACGGGTGCGGCGATGTCGAACGGTGCCCCGAGAATCACGGCCTTGGCCTCGATCATCCGCACGACGGTCTCGGTGTCCTCGCCCCAGACGGCGAGGTCGGTCCGCGGAGTGGGCTGGTGCAGCATCGTCACCGATCCCCCGCGCATCCACGTCGCCTGGCACGCCGGCGCGATGTCCACCGGCTGACCGGCCAGAATCCCGATCGCGTCCCCGTGTTCGACGCCTGCGTCGGCCAGAGCCCCGGCCATTCGCCGCGCCTGCTCGTGGATCTCACCCCAGGACTGCCGAAGCGCCTCGTCGGGCTCGCCGGTCACCAGACCGTGCTTGCTGGTGCTCGCGGTCTCGAACATCTCTTCGGTGAACTTGCTCAACGCACGTCTCCTCGTGAGGGATCTCCCGGCCTACCGTTCACAGTAGGCACTCCCGCCCCGACCGAGGGGAACAACGGGCCGCGTATCCTTTGATTTTGCCCCGGCCACTCTTTCGGTGCCGCCCTTGCTACGAGAATGAGGTCTTCGTGAGTACCCCGTCCAGCACCCCCGACGTCGACGCAACGCTCGAAGGGTCCGGACCGGCTGCGCTCGACGAGTCCGGGACCACCCGAGGCCAGGCCAAAGAGCTCGAGACCGAGGTCGCGAGGCGTCGAACATTCGCGGTGATCTCGCACCCCGACGCCGGTAAGTCGACGCTCACCGAGGCCCTCGCCCTGCACGCACGTGTCATCTCCGAGGCCGGTGCCATCCACGGCAAGGCCGGCCGCCGCTCCACCGTCTCCGACTGGATGGAGATGGAGAAGGCCCGCGGTATCTCGGTGAGTTCGACTGCGCTGCAGTTCAATTACCAGACCTCCCCCGACGCCGAGATCACCAACGTCATCAACCTCGTCGACACGCCCGGCCACGCCGACTTCTCCGAGGACACCTACCGCGTGCTGACCGCCGTCGACGCGGCCGTCATGCTGATCGACGCCGCCAAGGGCCTCGAGCCGCAGACCCTCAAGCTGTTCCAGGTGTGCCGCCAGTTCGGCATCCCGGTCATCACCGTCATCAACAAGTGGGACCGCCCGGGCCAGTCGCCGCTCGAGCTGCTCGACGAGATCGAGTCGCGAATCGGCCTGACGCCGACGCCTCTCTACTGGCCCGTCGGGATCGCCGGTGACTTCCGCGGCCTGCTCGACGTGCAGGACGGCAGCTACATACGCTTCACCCGCACCGCTGGTGGCGCGACCATCGCTCCCGAGGAATTCATGACGGCCGAGGCCGCCGCCGAACGTGAGGGTGTCGACTGGGACACCGCCGTCGAGGAGAGCGATCTGCTGATCTCGAGCGGTCAACAGCACGATCAGGAGATGTTCCTGGCCGGCCAGACGTCGCCGGTGATCTTCGGCTCCGCGATGCTCAACTTCGGCGTTCGGCAGATTCTCGACACCCTCGTGGCCCTCGCGCCGTCACCCGGCCCGCGTGACGACGTCTCCGGCGGCGTACGCGAGGTCACCGACCCGTTCAGCGCCGTCGTGTTCAAGGTGCAGGCGGGCATGGACACCGCGCACCGCGACCGACTGGCATTCATGCGCGTGGTCTCCGGAGTGTTCGAGCGCGGCATGGTCGTCACCCACTCGCAAACCAAGAAGCCGTTCACCACCAAGTACGCGTTGACGGTGTTCGGTCGCGATCGTACGACCGTCGAGAACGCCTACCCGGGAGACATCGTCGGCCTCGTCAACGCGACCGCGCTCGCCCCGGGGCACACGCTCTACACCGACAAGAAGGTCGAGTTCCCGCCCATTCCGTCGTTCGCACCCGAGCACTTCTCGGCACTGCGCGTCGACAGCGCCGACAAGTACAAGAAGTTCCGCCGCGCCGTCGAGCAACTCGATTCCGAGGGCGTCGTTCAGGTGCTGCGCAACGACATTCGCGGCGACGCGTCCCCCGTGCTCGCCGCCGTCGGACCCATGCAGTTCGAGGTGGTCACCGCACGCATGAAGACCGAGTTCGGCGTCGACGCTCGAATGGAACCGCTCGGATACTCCCTTGCTCGACGCACCGATGCAGCCTCGGCCGTCGAACTGGGTCGCCAACGCGGTGTCGAGGTCTTCACTCGCACCGACGGCGCGCTGTTGGCACTGGTGAGCGACAAGTGGCGTCTGCAGTACATCCAGAAGGAGATGCCCGAGCTCACCCTCGAACCGCTCGTCGCCGCGGGTGATCAGTAGCAACCCGTGCTGATCGATCTGCTCGACGCAGAATTCTCCGTTCTGGGGCACCCGATTCTGTGGCGTGAGGTGGTCGGCAACGGTTTCGGCTTGCTCTCGGCGATCGGGGGAATGCGACGCGTCGTGTGGGCGTGGCCGGTCGGGATCATCGGAAATGCACTGCTGTTCACCGTTTTTCTCGGCGGCGTGTTCCATACTCCGCAGGCACTCGATCTGTACGGCCAGGCCGGGCGACAGCTGATGTTCATCGCCGTGAGCGTCTACGGGTTGATGCGCTGGCTGCGCGATTCGAAGCGGTCCGGGGCCGCGGTTCTGCCGCGATGGGGCACGGCGCGGGAGCGGACGGCGATGCTCCTCGTCGCGATCGTCGGCACGGTGGTGTTCGCGCAACTGTTCGGCTACCTCGGTTCGTTCGGCAAGTGGGCCGACGCGTGGATCTTCACCGGATCCATGCTGGCTACTTTCGGAATGGCCCGTGGGCTCACCGAGTTCTGGCTGATCTGGATAGCGGTGGACATCGTGGGCGTTCCGCTGCTGATCGTCGCCGGGTTCTATCCGTCCGCGGTTCTCTACCTTGTGTACGCCGCGTTCGTGGCCTGGGGATTCGCTGTGTGGTTCAGGATCCAGAACAAGAACTTCGGTCAAAAAATAGCGTCGTAAACAATCGTGATGCTACTCTCAGCCTGTCCGAACAAACTTCGAGTACGTTTCTGCGTGCTCGACGCCGAGTAGCCCGTCCTGATCGATACCCGATCGTGACATCTCGGCGCGGAACCACCTGGGAATCACGATGAAGTGGAAAACGACATGACAAAGGGATCGAACTACCCACTGGCCGGGATCAAGGTCGGTGGCGCTCCCGCGCATCGTTTGGCGACGCCGCCGAAGTCCGACTCCGCTTCACCCGCCGGTGGCCGCACCGATTCTTCGGCGGCAGCGCCCGCCGAGAAGGCGGTCGAGACCCCGTCCACCGAGAAGTCGGAGGCAGTGGTCACGTCCACCGAGAAGGCGTCCGCAACAACGCCTGCACCAGCAACGTCGTCCGACACGGATTCAACGACCCCCCGCGCGGATCGACGTCGTCCAGAGAAGCCCGCCACGGAATCGAACGAGGTTGAAGTGACTACAAGCGATCAGATCTCAGAACACGGCCTGCCCACCAACGGCCGCTCCACGTCTCACGGCTCCACCGCCTCGCCGTCGCTCGGTCGTGGCCAGGGACCCGACCGTCGCACCGCCATGGGTGTCGCCTCGGTACGCATCGCGGGACGCTTGACCCAGAACGAGCTCGGCAGCCGCACCGGCGACATCCGCACCCCCGACACCTCCGTCGGCCCCGACGAGCTGCTCCAGCTCCTCGGCGAATACCTCGTCTCGGGTGGCCTGCAGAACCCCGAGATCCACGTGCGCTCCAACGGCCAGACCATCGTGCTGGACCTGCAGAACCCCGCCAAGGGCTACCGCTGACCCGTACCGGTCACAGCAGCTGCTGGAATGCCTCTGGTCGCACCATCTCGAGCACCAGAGGCTTCCATTGCGGCGCTCGGTCCTTGTCGACCAACACTGCACGAACACCCTCGGCGAAGTCCGGTTCGGTGATGATCCACGTCGCCATCCGCAACTCCCGATCGAGGCATTCACGCAACGTGCTGCCGGCTCCGCGTGCGATCAGCGCGTCGGTGGCCATCAGAGATGTCGGCGACAGCGTCGCCAACTGGGTCTTCGTCGTCCGCGACCACGGTGTGTCGCACACCAGTGCGTCGATGATGTCGACGAGCGATTCCTTTTCGAACACCGCTGCCACCGCCTCCGCGTCGAACGACAGCTCGGTCGTCGACGGCGCAGTGGTGTATCGATTCAACACCTCGTCGACGGCAACGCCGGCGAGTATGTCTGTTTTCAGGCTCTCCACCGAGTCACTGGGGCAGAAGTGCGTCGCCAATCCCAGTGCGAGCGCATCGGATCCGGAGATACGAGTTCCCGTCAGCGCCAGGTACCGTCCGACATGGCCCGGCAGGCGCGACAGAAAATAGCTCGACCCGACATCCGGCACGAAACCGATCGCCGTCTCCGGCATGGCCAACACGGCGTTCTCGGTGACGATGCGGATGCTGCCGTGAATCGAAATGCCCAGGCCGCCGCCGAAAGCCGCGGCTTCGATCACGGCGATGTACGGCTTGGGGTAGTTCGCGATCAGTTCGTCGAGGTCGTACTCCGCCGCGAAATACGCCGGGCCGGCCTCGTTGTCACCGTCGACGACGGCCTGCCGAATCGCCTTGATGTCTCCGCCTGCACAGAATGCCCTGGGTGAACTGCTCGTCACCAGAACGGACGTGACCGCATCGTCGTCTCGCCACGCGTCGAGTGCGGTGCGGATGCCCTCGATCATCGCACCGTTCAACGAGTTCAGAGCCTCCGGCCGGTTCAGGACGATATGCCCTACGCCGCCCACGATCTCGGCTTCGACAACGGCCACTGTTGACTCCTTCACACGCAGATCGTTCGACGCGTAACAGTAGCGCTATTCGCGAGACTCGACCGACCGCGGACGCGCGTCATCGGGAATGTCGGCGGCGAGACAGGGCCGCTCTTCCACAGTGAACCACCCTCGATAGAGAAACAGCTGTCCGAGCACCGGACTCTTCACCTCGATCTCGATGCGATGCCGCTCCTCGGCCGCATCCCACCACTCCCGACCGATCGTCACTGCCGACGCCACCTTGGGCAACTTCGGTGCCAGCGGGCCGAGCAGGAATCGCGGCACCTCGCTCTCGAGGATCAGCCCGCCATCTGCATCGACCTCACACCTGGTGTGCACCACCATGTCCGAGGAGAAACCCAGATAGTCCAGGGCATATGCGTCGGACTCGGCGGAGGACACCATCACCGAGTTCATCCCCTGCGGGCGACCCGCGAAAGCGAAGCGACGCACGAAAGACATTGTCTCGCGGCCCAATTCGTCGACATACGCATAGTTGGCAATGGTGAACGGCACGTCCTTGCCGACACCGGCGGGAAAGAGACCGCGCTTGCGTCCGGCCCACAGCAACGGCGGCGGCACCAGCCGAGAATGCGTCATCTCCTCCATCACGCCCACTCCGAACTGAGCGAGATCGTCCGAGGACTGCAATCCGAAGCGCCACTGAACCTTGGGATGCAGACGGGCAAAATCCGAACCGAGTACTTCCGCGACGACCGATGTCATGACCCCAGTATGCGCTGCGCGCACGTGCACGAAACTTCGTAGCAGGCTACGAGCCAGGAGTGGAGCCTGCGGAACGACCCGTTACTCAGCTAGTCACATGCGGCTCCGCCGCACTACTCCAACTCGGCGGCCAGTTCCATCCATCGTTCCTCGGCGACATCCTTGTCGGCGAGGACCTGCTTGAGTTCGGTGTCGAGGGCGACGAGCTTGCCCTGCTCGGTGGACGCGTCGACGAGTTCGGCGTGCAGTTCGACCTCACGCTTGGAGAGCCGGAGGACGAGCTTCTCGAGCTTGCTGAGTTCCTTACGGGCCGCACGCTCGGAGGCCGCATCACGGGTGGCTTTGCGCGGCGCACTTCCGGTGGTCAGCGAGTCCGGCGTCGCGTCGGCGGCGAGGACGGCCCGCCTGCGCAGGTACTCCTCGATGCCGCCTGGCAGGTTGGTGAGCTTGCCGTCGCCGAACAGTGCCCACGTCGAATCACAGATTCGCTCGATCAGGTACCGATCGTGACTGATGACGACGAGAGTGCCCGCCCAGCCGTCGAGGATGTCCTCGAGCTGCTGGAGGGTGTCGATGTCGAGATCGTTGGTGGGCTCGTCGAGCAGCAGCACGTTCGGCTCGGCCATCAACACGCGAGTGAGCTGCAGCCGACGACGCGCTCCACCGGAGAGATCTCCGACGGGGGTGCGTTGACGCGCCGGGGTGAAGCCGAGCCGCTCCGCGAGCTGCCCGGCAGAAATCTCTCTGTCGCCCAGCGTGATCCGCTCGGCCACTTCCTTGACCGCGTCGAGAACACGCAGCTTCTTGGGCAGGTCGTCCAATTCCTGCTTCAGCCAACCGATCTTGACGGTCTGGCCCTGGATGCGCTTGCCGGCAGCAGGCTGCAGTTCACCGGCGAGCGTGCGGAGCATGGTCGTCTTGCCCGAACCGTTGACGCCGACGAGACCGACGCGCTCACCGGGAGCCAGGCGCCAGGTGAAGTCCTTCACCAGCTCGCGGCCGTCGGGGGTCTCGAGGCGCGCGTCCTCGAGTTCGATGACGACCTTGCCGAGACGGCGCTGAGCGAACGAGGACAACGCGACGGAGTCACGCGGGGCGGGAACGTCGGCGATCAGAGCCTCGGCCGCCTCGATGCGGTACTTCGGCTTGGAGGTACGGGCCGGGGCACCGCGGCGCAGCCAGGCCAGTTCCTTGCGCGCGAGGTTGCGTCGACGCTCCTCGGACGCGTCGGCCTGACGGGACCGCTCGGCCCGGGCGAACACCCAGTCGTTGTAACCACCCTCGTAGGCCTCGACGCCGCCACCGACCACTTCCCACGTGCGATTGGCGACGGTGTCGAGGAACCAGCGATCGTGGGTGACGACCACCAGCGCACTGCGACGGCTGACCAGGTGCGCAGCCAACCACTGCACGCCCTCGACGTCGAGGTGGTTGGTCGGCTCGTCGAGCACCAGCAGGTCCAGATCCTGAACCAGGGCCGCTGCCAACGCAACTCGTCGACGCTCGCCGCCCGAGAGGTTGTCGATCGGCGCGTCGAGTCCCGAACTACCTGCAGGCCCGAGATCGGCAATACCGATGCCCGTCAGGATGTTTCGCACCCGAGAGTCGCCCGCCCACTCGTGCTCGGCCATTCCGAGGGGGTCGAGGACCACCTGGCCGACGGTAGACCCGGGAGGCAGCACGCCGCGCTGCGTGACCACTGCCATCCGCAGACCGTTGACCCGGCTGACGCGTCCCGAATCGGGCGGCTCGATGCCCGCGAGCACCTCGAGGGTGGTGGTCTTACCGCCGCCGTTGAGGCCGACCATGCCGATTCGTTCGCCCTCCTGCACGCCGAGGGAGACACCGTCGAGCAGCGGCTTGACGCCGAAGGACTTGCTGACGTTTTCGAGATTGACGAGATTGACCATCAGGAAAAACCAATCGATTCGCTAGTGACAACACGAGCACCGGGAACCGGTCCACTCGCAACACGGACGGTGCGGCACACGCCTGCACCGGAGAGTTCAGCGCTCACCGACACCGCCGCGTCGGCGTCGGCGCACAGGAACGCGCAGGTGGGGCCCGAGCCGGACACGATGCCCGCCAACGCCCCGGCGGTGACTCCCGCACGCAGCGTGCGACGCAACTGCGGCATCAGCGACACCGCAGCGGCCTGCAGGTCGTTGCCGAGCAACGGCGCGAGTGCACGCGCATCCCCGGACGCCAACGCATGCATCAGATCCTCGGTGCCGCCGAGGCGAGGCGGATCACCCTTGGCACGCAGTTCGTCGAGCTCGTTGTAGACGGCAGGCGTTTGCAGACCGCCCTTCGCCAACGCCAGAACCCAGTGAAAACTGTTGCGCGAGAGCACCGGAAGCAGCTTCTCCCCGCGACCGGTTCCGACCGCGGTTCCGCCGTGCAACGAGAACGGCACGTCGCTGCCGAGTTGAGCCGCCACCTCGTCGAGCTCGTCACGCGAGAGTTCGAGATGCCACATCGCGTTCAAGGCCACCAGAGTCGCAGCAGCATCGGCACTTCCGCCTGCCATGCCACCGGCCACCGGAATTCCCTTGTCGATGGTGATCTCCACCGACGGCTCTCGCCCCACCCGACGGCCCAGCAACTCGGCGGCCTTCCACACCAGATTCCGTGAATCGGTGGGAACCACCCTCGCGTCGTCGCCGCGCACCCGAACCGAGAGCGTCTTGGCCGGAACCACCGACAGTTCGTCCGAGAGCGAGAGCGCCTGGAACACCGTCGTCAGCTCGTGAAAGCCATCGGGACGCAGGTCACCGACCGACAGATGCAAATTCACCTTCGACGGGGCCCGAACGACGACGGGTGTGGGAACGACAGACAGCACGAGTAACCACAGTAGTGGAGAAACAGCGACCGAGTTCACCACCAGGGCGGCCTCCGGTGGGTAGTCGATGTGACATTCAGTGACCTTTTCGGGGGTCAATGTCACATTCAGTGGACTTCGGGGGCCGCAACGATCGGCCGATGCGGACTGTAGTTGTCCGCAATGCGTGGCATCGTGACGTCATGAAGGAAACATCGGCTCGGCTGCTGCGGCTGTTGTCTCTGCTGCAGACACGTCGTGATTGGGCGGGCGCAGAACTGGCGGAGCGACTCGACGTCACTCCTCGGACGCTGCGGCGCGATGTGGACAAGCTGCGCGACATCGGTTACCCGGTCAATGCGACGCCGGGAGTCGGTGGCGGCTATCAACTCGGTCCCGGTGCCGAGATGCCGCCGCTGTTGCTCGACGACGACGAGGCGTTGGCGGTGGCGTTCGGGTTGCAGTCGGCGGCCGGTGGCTCGGTGGCGGGCATCGGCGAGGCGTCGTTGCGGGCGTTGACGAAGTTGCGGCAGGTGATGCCGTCGCGCATCCAGCATCGGCTCGACGCGTTGCGGATCGACGTGGTGGAGCAGACCTCGCGTTCGGCGGTGGATGCGTCGGTGCTGTCCACGGTGGCGGCGGTATGTCACGCCCACGAGCGGTTGCGGTTCGACTACCGCAAGCACGACGGTTCCGAGTCCAGGCGCGAGGTGGAGCCGTACAGCCTGGTGCGGGCGGGGGCACGCTGGTATCTGCTGGGTTGGGATGTGCTGCGGGAGGATTGGCGGTCGTATCGAGTGGATCGCCTGGATCCGAAAATTCCGACGGGCCCGCGGTTCACTCCGCGGGAGCTGCCGCCTGGCGGTGCGGCGGCTTTCGTCTCGAAGGGAATCGATCGTGCGTTCACTCAGGTTCAGGCGCGGATCGCGTTGCACGCCCCGATCGAGCAGATCGCCCCGATGATCGACGAGCAATGGGGCACAATGGAATCCATCGACGAGGGCACCTGCGCGGTGGTGTTGGCCGGAGATTCGCTGCCCTCGATCGCGCGGTGGCTCGCAGCGTTCGACACCGATTTCACAGTGCTCGATCCACCGGAACTACGCGAGGAATGCCGCATCGTGGCCGAGCGGCACGCGAGACTGAACGAGCGATACCTGGCGGCGGTTCACCCTCCGGTAACCGGTACGTGAGTCAATGGGCAGATGACGACACCACTCGGTTTCGACCCGAAGTTCCTGGCCGACATCGACGTTCCGTTGCCCGATCGCGCCGATGTGGTGGTTCTTCCGTACACGCACTTCTCGGTGTCCATCGACCCTGCCCGACGCCTCGCCGCGGTCACCGGCGTCAACATCGACGGCGCGAGCCTGCAGGATGTGGGGCGCGGAGACAACTGGCGACTCGACGATCGGCTACCGGCAGCGCAGCAGGCCGGCAACGAGTTGTACCGGAACAACGACCTCGATCGCGGACATCTGGTTCGCCGGCGAGATCCGGTGTGGGGTGAGCGTGCAGTGGCCGAGCGCGCCAACGAGGACACGTTCCACTACACCGTGTGCGCTCCGCAGACGGCCACGTTGAACCAGTCGAAGACACTGTGGCTGGGGCTCGAGGATTACGTGCTGGGAAACGCCGAGCAGTACGACCGAAAGCTCTCGGTCTTCAGCGGCTGCATCTTCGCCGACGACGATCCGATCTACCGGGGCGTCGCCATTCCGCGGCAGTTCTTCAAGATCGCGGCCTGGTCGCAGGATTCGGCTCCAGCATGCACCGGATACGTTCTCGACCAGTCGCCGTCTCTGGACCCGATCCTCGACAAACCGCTGCGGCTCGAGACCGATCCCCCGCCTCTCGGCCCGTATCGGACCTATCAGGTTCCGGTGGGCGACATCGCGTCGATGACAGGCCTGGACGTGGGCATTCTGATCGACGCCGACCGCTACGCGCCGGTGGCTGCTGCCCGCGAGGGCGCGTCGACGTGGACCGAGCTGACTGCCCTGACGGACATCCACCTGTAGAGAGAGGGCCTCAGGCTTCGGTGGCGGCCAAACGGACGAAGGCTGCGGCGTCGATGGTCTCGCCGCGAGCAGTGGGGTCGATCCCGGCCTCACGCAGCCGCCGTTCGGCGGCAACCGGGGAGCCTGCCCACCCGGCCAGGGCTGCTCGTAGGGTCTTGCGTCGCTGCGCGAAGGCGGCATCGATCACCGCGAACACGGCCTTGCGATGCGCGGTGTCGGTCGGCCACGGCGGCTCGGCGTACCGATCGATGCGGACCAGCCCCGACTCGACCTTGGGTACCGGCCAGAACACCGAACGGCCCACTGCGCCTGCTCTTTTGACGTCCCCGAAGAATCTGGCCTTGACGCTGGGGATGCCGTAGATCTTGCTTCCCGGTACCGCGGCGAGTCGATCGGCCACCTCGGCCTGGACCATCACCACGGCGACGCGAAGGCTCGGCAATTCCGAGAACAGATGGATCAGTACGGGAACGGCAACGTTGTAGGGCAGGTTGGCCACCAGAGCGGTCGGCTCCCCCGCAATGTCCGCGGCTCGTACGCGCAGCGCGTCGGCCTCGATCACCGTCAGCTGATCGGCCAGAGTGGGGGCCCGGTCGGCCACCGTCGTGGGCAATCGGTTCGCGAGCTTGGGGTCGATCTCGACGGCGATGACGGCCTCGGCGACATCGAGCAGCGCGAGTGTCAGCGATCCGAGGCCGGGGCCGACCTCGAGGACCGTGTCCTGCGGGCCCACACCCGCGGAGGCGACGATGCGTCGAACAGTATTGGCGTCGTGCACGAAGTTCTGCCCGAGTTGTTTGGTGGGGCGCACGTCGAGCTCGGCGGCGAGGGAGCGGACTTCGGCAGGACCGAGCAGAGCCGCAGATCCCCTCACATGTTCGGACACGGCGGAAACTCTACGGGGCCAGGAGTGGAGCCCGCGGAACGACCCAGAAACGCAGGAGTGGAGCCCGCGGAACGACCCAGAAACGCAGGAGTGGAGCCCGCGGAACGACCCGGGACAGTCAGCGGTAACCCAGGCGCGAGGTGCAGGCAGGCCATGCGCCCCAGCCCTGCGACTTCTGTGTCACCGACGCGATGGCGATCTGTTCCTCGCGGGTGGCGAGGTCGGCGCGCGGTGCGTACTTGAGGCCGCCCTGGCGTTCCCAGGTGTTCTGGTCGAACTGCACGCCGCCGTAGAAGCCGTTGCCTGTGTTGATCGCCCAGTTGCCCGTGGCCTCGCACTGCGCGAGCGCGTCCCAGATCGCACCGTTCTCCACCGGCGGCACCTCGGTACCCGGCTTCGCTCCGACGCGAACGGTCTTCGGCTGCGCGGGTACCTTGACCGTCTCGTCGACCTTCTCGCGACCGACCTCGATGCCGTTCACCATGTTGATCTTCCAGGTGATGTCGGAGACCCCCGGCGCACCCGGGTTCTCGACGACGGTGCGGCTCATGTTCATCGTCGGATCCTCGATGCGCTGCTCAGGAGCATCGGTGTCCGTGGTTTCGGTCTTGGTGACGGTGCGGTCACGCGTGACGACGATCTCGGCGCCGTCGGTGACGGCTGCGTCGGGATCGGGGCTGACGGTGTCGGCTTCCTCGAGCGGCGCACCCGCTGCTTCGAGGAATTCACGCACGGTCGGTGCGGCCAGGGTGACCGGCGCGGCAGGTGCTCCACCGTCGAGGAGCGAGACCTGCTTGGGCAGTGCCACATCGAGTTCGGTGCCGTCGAGCGGCAGTCGCTCGGAGCGCGAGGCGGAGACGTGCACGTCCTCGGCCAGACCGGTCTGCTGCAGAGCTTCCTCGACGGTCAGGGCGGTGGTCCAGATGTTCTCGGGCTGCCCGTCGACGTTCAGCGTGATTTCACGGGCGCGGCGCAGGACCACGGTGTCGCCGTCACTGAGATCGGAGTCCGGCGCAGGAACGACCAGATCCTTGTCCGACGGCGCGTAGCCGGCGTCGGCCAGAGCACTGTTGACGTCGGTCTTCATCGTGCTCAGCGAAATCATGTCGCCGTCGACGTCGATGGTCACGGTCTTGTGACGGCTCACGGCCATCACGCCACCGGCGACGAGCGTCATCAACAGGGCCGCGACGACCAGGTAGAGCGTGGTCGAACGGGCGGAGTTGAGGCGTCTGATAGTCGACAAGTTTCGTATTCCTGGCGGTTGCGAGCGTGACTTCGGCGTAGAAACGCCCGAGTTCGGTCACGGTACGGTAACGAATTAGTACCCACGCCGCAACTTTAGCAGCTACAGGCCGTACACGCGCTCCGCATTGGCCGTGGCGTGCGCAGCGAGCTCCGCCGGATCCTGGCCACGAATCTCGGCCAACGCCCGCGCGGTGTACGGCAGGCAGTACGACTCGTTGGGAGCACCGCGGAAGGGATGCGGAGTGAGGAACGGTGCGTCGGTCTCCACCAGCACCAGCTCGTCGGGCACCAGTACCGCGGCCTCCCGCAGGGCGTGCGCGTTCCTGAAACTGACGGTCCCCGAGAAGCTGAGAACGTAGCCCGCGTCGACGCACGCCTTCGCGGTCTCGGGACCGCCGGAGAAGCAGTGGAAGATCACCGTCTCGGGAGCACCCTCCGCCGTCAGAACAGCCAGCAGATCCTCGTCGGCCTCGCGATTGTGGATCATCAGCGGCTTACCCAGTCGTTTCGCCAGATCGATGTGCCACCGAAATCCGTCGTGCTGCTCGGCCACCGTGGCGCACCCGTCGAGCTTGCCGGGCCAGTAGTAGTCCAGCCCGGTCTCCCCGACGGCAACCACCCGAGGGTCGGAGGCCAACCGCTCGATCTCGGCCTTGGCCGCGTCGTCGAGCACGTTCGCGCGCGTGGGATGGATCGCAACCGCGGCCCACACCCGAGGATCCCAGGACGCCGCGTCGACCGCGAAGCGAGCGGCATCGAGATCGTCGGCGATCGTGACCACGCGCGTGACACCGACGGACTCGGCCTTGTCCACGATCGCGGCCACACTCGCCGCGTCGGTCGCCCCACACGCATCGAGGTGGGTGTGCGCGTCGACGAGAGTGCCGACGGGCTCGGGCAAAGGTGGTGCGGGACGGTCTCTGCTCACGCTAGTTAGAGTAGGCGCACCATGACTGCGCCAGCTGATGCCTCACGGCCACCCTTCTACGTCACCACGGCGATCGCGTACCCCAACGGCGCTCCGCACATCGGACACGCCTACGAGTACATCGCCACCGACACCATCGCGCGCTTCAAGCGCCTCGACGGCTACGACGTGCGATTCCTGACGGGCACCGACGAGCACGGCCTCAAGATGCAGCAGACCGCACAGACCGAGGGCGTGGACGTGCGCGAGCTCGCCGCGCGCAACTCCGACGCGTTCCAGGCTGCGCAGGACCTGCTGAAGATCTCGTACGGACGGTTCATCCGCACCACCGACGCCGATCACCACGCCGCCAGCCAGGAACTGTGGAAGCGGATGGAGGCGAACGGCGACATCTACCTCGATTCCTACTCCGGCTGGTACTCGGTGCGAGACGAGGCGTTCTACACCGAGGCCGAGACCACCCTCGCCGAGGACGGCTCGCGCGTCGCGACGGAGACGAACACTCCCGTCGAGTGGACCGAGGAGTCGTCGTACTTCTTCAAACTGTCGCAGTACCAGGACAAACTGCTCGAGCTGTACGACGCGTCGCCGGAGTTCATCGCTCCGAACACGCGCCGGAACGAGATCGTGAATTTCGTCAAGGGTGGCCTGCGGGATCTGTCGATCTCCCGAACCACGTTCGACTGGGGCGTTCCCGTCCCCGGCGATGAGAAGCACGTGATGTACGTGTGGGTAGACGCGCTCACCAACTACCTCACCGGTGCCGGCTATCCCGAGACCGAATCCGAGTCGTACCGAAAGTTCTGGCCTGCCGACCTGCACATCATCGGCAAGGACATCACGCGCTTCCACACCGTCTACTGGCCGGCATTCCTGATGTCCGCGGGCATCGAGCTACCCAAGCGGGTGTTCGTGCACGGGTTCCTGAACGTCAAGGGCGAGAAGATGTCCAAGTCCCTCGGCAACGTGCTGGACCCGAAGTCGTTGGTGGAGAACTACGGTCTCGATCCGGTGCGCTTCTTCTTCCTCCGCGAGGTCTCGTTCGGTCAGGACGGCAGCTACAGCCACGAGGCCATCGTTGCGCGCGTCAACGCCGACCTGTCCAACGAACTGGGCAACCTCGCGCAGCGTTCGCTGACGATGGTCGCCAAGAACCTCGAAGGAAAGCTCCCCACCCCGGGCGAGTTCACCGCCGAGGACGAGGCGATGTTGGCTCGCGCGGACGCGCTGCTGGAGATCTGCCGACGCGAATTCGACGTGCAGGCAATCCATTCCGCGCTCGAGGCGATCTGGTCGGTACTCGGCGAGACCAACCGCTACTTCTCGCTGCAGCAGCCGTGGGTGCTGCGCAAGACCGATCCCGATCGCATGGCCACCGTGCTGTACGTGACGATCGAGGTGCTGCGCATCGTCAGCATCCTGGCGCAACCCGTCATGCCCGATTCCGCGTCGCGCATCCTCGACCTGCTCGGGGCGTCGAACCGCGAATTCACCGACATCGCAACACGTTCGGTACCCGGCACTGCACTGCCGACCCCGACGCCGGTGTTCCCCAAGTACGAGTAGAGCGCTCCGCGCACGTGAGCGAAACCTCGACCCCCACTACGAGTTTCCGCTCACGTGCGGCGAAGCCGCTCTCACAAGGTCTTCTCGAGCTCCTCCAACGTGTTCTCCAGATGCGTCAGCATGCGCTGCAGATGCGGCACACTGCGTCGGCATCCGATGAGACCGAAGTTCAACGAATCACCGTTGCTCGCGACGGTGATGTTGAGCGCCTGCCCGTCGGCCACGATCGACGCCGGGTAGATGCCGTCGAGTTTCGCGCCGTTCCAGTACAGGTCTTCCTTCGATCCGGGCACGTTGGAGATGATGACGTTGAACGGCGGCGGGGTGTAGTCGACGAATCCAGGCACCGGCCCGAACAGCAACGGGGCCATGGTGATCGCACCGACGGTGAGCGCTTCGAGGGTGTTCAACTCGCTCATCATCTGCTTGCCCTTGACGGTCGAATCCTTGATCCGCTCGAGCCGCAGGATCGGATCCGATTCGTCGGTTCCGAGATTGCACAGGATGGTCGTCACCGAGTTTCCGGCGTCCTTGTCGTCGCCCTCCTTGCGCAGCGAGACCGGCACCATGGCGATCAGCGGTTCCTCGGGCAGTTCGTTCTGGTCGATCAGATACGCACGGAGGGCCCCGGCGCACATCGCGAGCACCATGTCGTTGAGCGTGGCGTCGAGCGCAGTCCCGACCGTGCGGATGCGCTCGATCGACCAGCTTTCGGCGGCGAAACGGCGGGCTCCTCCGATGGGCACGTTGAACATCGTCCTCGGCGCTTGCAACGGCAGTTGTGCGCCCTCTTTCTTCAACGCGCGCAATCCGATTCGAGCCGACGCCGGCGCAAAATCCACCAGGTCCCCGACGATCTTGCGTCCCATCGAGAGCCCACTGCCCAGCTGCGCCAACCGCCCGGGCTGCTCGACGGCGACCTGCTTCTTGCGCCTACCGAACAGCGACGGATCCCACGTTGCGACGCCGTTTCGATCGTCGGGATCGGTGGTGAGCGTGCGCTGCATCAGCTTCAGTGCACTGACACCGTCGACCAACGAGTGATGCACCTTGGTGTACAACGCGATTCGGCCGTCTGCCAATCCCTCGATGATGTGTAGTTCCCACATCGGCCGGTAGCGGTCCAGCGGTGCGCTGTGGTTGAGCGAAAGGAACTGGAACAGCTCGCGAATGCGTCCCGGTTGAGGCAACACGGTTCGTCGAACGTGGTACTCGAAGTCGACGTCCTGATCGAATGCCCACGCCAGGTTGCCCATGATCTGCACCGGACGCGACGGCCGCTTGCGGAAGAGCTCGTGCACCTCACCGGTGGTGAACTTGCGGTGCACTTCCTCGGCGAAGTCGTGCGGATCGCCGGGCGGGACGAACAACTCCAGACCGCCCACGTGCATCGGGTGCTCCCGTGACTCGGCGATCAGAAACATCGA
Source organism: Rhodococcus sp. EPR-147 (assembly GCF_001647185.1). NCBI lineage: Bacteria > Bacillati > Actinomycetota > Actinomycetes > Mycobacteriales > Nocardiaceae > Rhodococcus > Rhodococcus sp. EPR-147. Next base: position 20,709 of record NZ_LVCU01000208.1, on the reverse strand, counting down.
TTCGGTGATGGGCATGAGTGCCATGAGCTGTCCCTTTTCCATTTGTTTTAGGTCACGGTACGGCACCGAATGTGACTCAGAACACGACCTTACGTCTGGTCACGAAAAGCTACCCGCTATTGTCCGTTACCAGGGGTTCCAAATAGAGCGGGGTTCCAACGCACGGTGCACACGCGCCGCGCAACGACAACGGGGATGGAGGCGACGGCTATGAATCCGGCGCTCACCGTAGTGAAATCGACCGACCCGACAGCCACCGCACGCAGGCGCGATATCCGTGGCGCGAGTGTGCAGTCACAGATTCTGTCCAAGTCCCTGCAGTTCACGGTGCGACCGTTCCTGACCGTCTGGGCACAGGCACCGTCGCTTCCGTGGCCGATGGGGCTGGTCGACTACGCAGGCCTGCTCGTTCCGCAGATCAGCGGTACCACCCGCAGCCGGGTCATGTTGGCCGAGTGCGAGGCCGAATGGATTCGCGCCGAGGGCACCGGAAGCGATCGCGTCGTCCTGTACATGCACGGCGGCGCATTCGTCTGCTGCGGCCTGCGCACTCATCGCCGGATGACCTCGCGCGTCTCCGAGAACATCGACGGCGCGGTGCTGTCGGTGAACTATCGCATGATGCCTCGCAATCCGATCAGCCACGCGGTCGAGGACGGCGTCGACGCGTACCGCTTCCTGCTCGACTCCGGTTACCGCCCGGAACAGATCGTCCTCGGCGGTGATTCGGCGGGCGGATATCTCGCGTTCATGGTCGCGCTGGCGCTGCGCACCGTCGATTTGCCCGCCCCCGCAGGGATCTTCACCATGTCCCCGCTGACCGACATGGACCCCTCCGGCAAACTCGACCACGAGAACGCGTCGAAGTGTTCGATCTTTCCGCCCAACGCCGTTCCCGCACTGACCGCATTGGCCGATCGCGTCGATGCGCGCATCGTCGTAGAGGGCCAACGGGGCCCGCGCGTCTCACCCGTCGACAGTGATCTGGCCGGCATGCCGCCGGTGCTGATCCAGGTCGGTTCCACCGAAATGGTCTATGCCGACGCCGAACTCATGGCTCAGCGTCTCGCTGTCGCCGGAGTCGAGTGCGAACTTCAGGTGTACGAGGATCAGGTCCACGTGTTCCAGGCAGCCGATTTCGTTCCCGAGGCCCGCCGCGCGCTCAGAGCGATCGGCGAGTTCGCGCGGAACGTCAGCCCCCGCAGAGAAAGCTGAGATACCTTCTCCCCATGGCAGTCACAGCGAACAAGTCCGTCGACATCGACGCAGACGCAGCGGCAATAATGGACGTACTCGCAGACGTCGAGGGCATCCCTTCGTGGTCCCCGGTCCACAAGAAGTGCGAGGTCGTCGATCGGTTCGACGACGGCAAGCCACACCACGTCAAGATGAACGTCTCGATCATCGGCGTCAACGACGAGCAGCTCGTCGAGTACACGTGGTCGGAGAACGAGGTGTCGTGGACTCTCGTCGAGAGCACTCAGCAGAAGGCTCAGGACGGCCGATACACGTTGACGCCCAGGGGCAACGGCACCCATGTCGAGTTCGAGCTGACCGTGGACCCGAAGATCCCGCTCCCTGGCTTCCTGGTGAAGAAAGGAACCAAGACGATCCTCGAAGCGGCCACCGAGGGTCTGCGTCAGCAAGTGACGGGCTGAGCCCCTACTGCTCCTTACGTGCGGCGAGAACGGCCTCGTAGACCTCACGTTTGGAGACGCCGTCGACCGCCACCTGAGCGCAGGCGTCCTTCAACCGCATGCCCGACGCCACCAGCGTTTCCACGTCGGCAACGAGATCCTCGGGCTCTTCGGCGACGGCGACGGCTCCTTCGAGCACGACGGTGATTTCTCCGCGCACCCCGTCCCTCGCCCATTCGAGCAACTCCCCCAGGCCGCCGCGGCGCACCTCCTCGTAGGTCTTGGTGAGCTCCCGGCACACCGCGGCGCGGCGGTCGGGGCCGAGGACGTGGACGGCGTCCTCGAGGCACGCGACGAGACGGTGCGGTGCCTCGAAGAAGACGATGGCACGCGGTTCGGCGAGCACGGTTCGGAAGTAGGTGCGTCGCTGTCCTTGCTTGCGCGGCGCGAATCCGTCGAAGCAGAAGCGTTCGACGGGCAGACCGGACAGCGCGAGGGCCGTGGTGACCGCGCTCGGCCCGGGCAGACAGGTCACCGGCAGACCGGCCTCGACGCAGGCTGCCACGAGGCGGTAGCCGGGGTCGCTCACCGACGGCATCCCCGCGTCGGTCACCAGCAACACCGTCTTGCCCTCGCCCACTGCCTCGACGAGAGCCGGAAGGCGGGCGGTTTCGACCTGGTCGTAGAAGCTGACCACTCTTCCTGCGATCACCACGCCGAGCGAGGACGCGAGTTGTTTGGTGCGCCGGGTGTCCTCGGCGGCGACGATATCGGCAGTGCCGAGGGCATCACGCAGGCGCTGCGAGGCATCACCGACGTCGCCCATCGGGGTGGCGGCAAGGATGAGCATGCCTCCAGTGTCCCGCACGCTGTGCAGCGGCGTGCCGGGCACTGCCGATCAACGCCTACGATCGGTACGTGACCTTGCTGACCTCTGAGCGCTCCGGCGACCGGTCGATGGTCAGTCCCGGGCCCACCGTTGCCGCGCGCGACTGGTTCCACGACACCGATGCCCGCCGCGGGTGGATCGTCACCATCGTCATCACCGTGATCTGCGCGATCACGCGCTTCACCATGTTGCGATACCCCACCGACGCCGGAACCCCGGTGTTCGACGAGAAGCACTACGCCCCGCAGGGCTATCAGGTACTCACCGGCGGCGGGCTCGAGGACAATCCGGCCTACGGGCTGGTGGTGCATCCGCCGGTCGGCAAGCAACTGATCGCCATCGGTGAGGCGCTGTTCGGCTACAACGGCTGGGGTTGGCGCTTCTCTTCGGCCGTGGCCGGAACCCTGTTGGTGCTGTTGGTCATTCGAATCGTGCGACGCCTCGCCCGATCGACACTGGTCGGGGCTATCGCAGGCATTCTGCTCATCGTCGACGGCGTGACGTTCGTCAGCAGCCGCATCGGCATGCTGGACATCTTTCTCGCGCTGTTCGTCACCGCTGCGCTGGGTTGCTTGGTCGTCGACCGCGACGACATGCGACAGCGTCTGTCGAGGGTGCGCGCCGAAGGTCGAATGGACGTCAGCGTGCTCGGTCCGCGAATGGGAGTGCGGTGGTGGCGATTCGGAGCCGGCATCATGCTGGGACTCGCCTGCGGCACCAAGTGGTCGGGTCTGTACTTCATCGCATTCTTCGGATTGTTGAGCGTGGCATTCGATGTGGCGGCACGCCGCGCATACGGAGTTCGACGCCCGTGGCGGGGAACGGCGTTGCGCGACATCGGGCCTGCCCTGTACGCGCTGGTGGTCGTTCCGATTGCCGTGTATCTGATGACCTGGTGGGCGTGGTTCACCTCCGAGACCGGCGTGTATCGACACGAGGTCGGCAGTGGCGTCGGAGCGGGAGGTCCGTTCTCGTTCGTGCCCGACGCGTTGCGGTCCCTGTGGTTCTACAGCAGCAGCGTGCTGCAATTCCATGAGGGACTGACGAACTCGGCGGGCAACCGACACCCGTGGGAATCGAAGCCGTGGACCTGGCCGATGGGTCTGCGCCCGATGCTGTACTACTTCGCCGACGGCGAGAACGTGTCCGGTTGCTCGGCGTCCTCGTGTGTCAAAGCGATCATGCTGATCGGCACGCCCGCGATGTGGTGGCTGGCCCTGCCGATGCTGGCCTGGGTGATCTGGTCGGTGTTCGTCCGACGCGACTGGCGTTACGCCACAGTGCTCGTGGCGTACTCAGCAGCACTGCTGCCGTGGTTCACCACACTCGACCGACAGATGTACTACTTCTACGCGGTGGCTCTCGCACCGTTCATGGTGATGGGCTTCGCACTGGTGCTGGGCGACATCATCGGCAAAGCCACCGCATCGGCCGAACGGCGAGGTACCGGACTGCTACTGGTGTCCCTGTACCTCGCCGTGGTGATCGCAAACTTCGTGTGGCTATGGCCGATTCTGACCGCAATGCCGATCACGCCGGAGATGTGGCAGCAACAGTTGTGGCTGCCGAGCTGGCGCTGAGCGATTATGCAAGCAGCGCAGTCTTGCCCTTGGTGAGTCCGTCGATGCTGATGCGTCCGGCACCGAAAGCGGCGAGCAGCAGCGCGCCGACCCCGAGAGCGACGACCAGTTCGTAGCCGTTGTCCGCAGCGAACACGCCGTTCTCGAAGTGCACGAAGACGGCCGCACCGAGCATGTTCAGAAACAGCAGCAGGCCGGCGACCGGAGTGAAGATGCCCAGCACGAGCGCACCGCCGCCGACGAGTTCGACGAATGTGGCGAAGTAGGCGGACGCCGTCGGCAGCGGAATGTTCATCATCTCGAAGCTTGCTGCGGTGCCGTCGAGGCCGTAGGTGTTGAGCTTCTGCCAGCCATGGGCGATGAAAACGATACCCAGGCCGATTCGAGCTACGAGGGCAACGACGTCGCGTACGACGGTGGAGTTCATGACAATTCCTTCTGACAGGGCTACACGGGCAGCCCTACCCTGACAGAAGTAGGTTGAAGCGTCAACTTAACTGCCGTTCGCACCCTTGAGGGCAGATTCGAGGAACGAGCGAGCCTGATCGTCGTCCAGCCCGATGGACCGGACCGTCCTGACGAACTCCGTCGCCGCCCGGGCCGCGATGTCGCGCGACGGATCGCCGCCCGACGCGACGAACGAACCGGACCGGCCCCTCGTCTCGATGATTCCCTGCTGCTCGAGCTCCCGGTAGGTCTTCGCCACCGTGTTCGGTGCGATCTTGAGTTCCTCGGCCAGACCTCTGACCGTCGGGATCTTGGTACCGGCGATGAGATCGCCCGATCGCACCAGCCCCAGAATCTGCATTCGTAGCTGCTCGAACACCGGGGTGGTGTTCGACGAATCGATGTGTACGCGCACGGTCGATGCCTTATCCGAGCGCGTCGACTGCGTCGACGATCGAAGTCGGCCCGGACGTCAACATCAGCGTCTTGCGCACGGCCGAGCCGGTATCGAGCAACTGCGCGATCACCGCGGCCACATCGGCGCGGGTCACCTCACCCGAGTCCAGCGGCGGCTCGGTCAGCGATACCGAGCCGGTGGGGTCCTCATCGGTCAACTTGCCCGGACGCAGAATCGTCCAGTCCAGTCCACTTCTTGCCGAAACATCCTCTTCCGCAGCAGTTTTGGCCTCGATGTACGCCTTCCAGCCGGCATCGAGATCCTCGGCGACCGGCTCCCCGGCACCGAACGAGCTGATCAGCACGTAGCGCCGAACGCCTGCCTTCTCTGCCGCATCGGCCAGCAGCACTGCGCCGGCACGATCGACCGTGTCCTTGCGCTCGGGACCGCTGTTCGGGCCCGCACCTGCAGCGAACACCACCGCGTCCGCGTCGGCGAGCAGGGCAGCAACCTCGTCGACGGAGGCCGATTCGAGATCGATCACCTGCGGCAGCGCGCCCAGCGCGGTGACGGCATCGACGTGGTCGCTGTTACGAATCAGCGATACCGCACGATCTCCGTGCGCCGTGAGCACCTGAGTCAGATGTTGCGCGATCTGGCCGTGGCCACCTGCAATGACAATGCGCTTGTCGGTCATAACCACTCCCGTTCCTGACGTGAATCTGTCGGAGTGGCTACCCGCGTGGCAGGATTGCAAACATGACTGGCTCGGCGACCATCTACCACAATCCCCGGTGCAACACCTCTCGTACGGTCCTCAAAGCAATCGAGGAAACCGGTGTGGTGCCGCGGGTGATTCGGTACCTCGACTCGCCTCCCACCGAGGAGGAACTGCGCGCTCTGCTTGCCGACGCCGGACTCGAACCGCGTCAGGCCATTCGAACTCGCGAGAGCATCTACAAGGAACTGGGGCTGGCAGGCGCGGACGCCGACACGCTGATCGCGGCGATGGTCCAGCACCCGATACTCATCGAGCGCCCGATCGTGGTGACCGACAAGGGCACCGTGCTCGCCCGCCCGGCCGACAAAGTACAGACCGTGCTGTAGAGCGCTACAACCTCTCGCGCGACACCGGGCACGACATGCATCGGGGGCCGCCTCGCCCCGAACCCAGTTCCGATCCGGAGATCCGCAGTACCTCGATGCCCGACGCCTCCAGCCGTGCGTTCGTTTCGACGTTGCGCTCGTACGCGACGACGACTCCCGGCGCAATGGCGAGCGTGTTGTTGCCGTCGTCCCATTGTTCGCGCTCGGCGGTGACGTGATCGAGTCCGGTATCGATCAACCGCAGCTTGCCGATGCCCATCGCATCGGCGGCCGCCTCGAGGAACGGGTCACCGCCGCGGATGGTGACCCCTGCATCTTCGCGGTGAATGGTGAACGCGGACAACGTGTCCTGAATCGCCGGGTACATCACCACCGCGTCGGTATCGACCATGGTGCACACCGTGTCCAGATGCATGGACGCGCGCTCCTGCGCGATCGGCACCACCAGCACACTGTGCGCCAAATCGTCCTCGAACAGGCTGCGCGCCAACGCTTCTGCGCCTGCGGGTGTGGTGCGCTCGCCGACTCCGACTGCCACCACACCCGGAGCGAGCAACAGCACGTCGCCGCCTTCGACCGGAGCGGTCCGCGACTCGTACGCGCGCCGCACGCCGCGAAACATCGGATGGAATGCATAGATCAGATCGGTCAGCGACGTCTCCCGCACACGGGCAGGCAGCGCCAGCGAGGTGATCGCCACTCGATCGTCTATCCAGAACGACGAGTCGCGGGTGAACAACAGGTTCGGCAGCGGGTCGATGACGAAGTCCCCACCGTGATGCATTCGCCGAACCAGCGATGCCCCGCTCGGTTGCGGGTCCCCCGTCTCCGCCTCGAGCAACTCGTCGAAAGTCATTCCCGCCATGAGGATCTGCGCCAATTCGGCCGCGGGCACACCCCGCAGATGTTGGGCGAGGTCCTCGGCGAGCGACCGGCCGAGCCGTCGGGCATCGACGGCGGCGGAGATACCTTGCATTCGCGCTGCGCCGCTGACCGTCATGGCCTCGGTGAGAAGTTCGCCGAGGAGCAGCACCGTGACCCCTCGACCTCGCAGGAGATCGGCGAACGCGTCGTGCTCGTCCTGTGCGCGATCGACCCACGGCAGACCGTCGAACAGCAGCTGATCGTTGTTGCGCGGTGTGAGGCGTCGAAGCTCGTCTCCCGGCCGGTGCAGCATGACGGTGCGCAGCACCCCTACCTCGGAGTCGGCACCCAACGGGCCCGCAACCGCATCGACACTCATGAACGAACGGTAATCCCATTCGCCTGCCGCCGCTGGGATCAGGACCTGAAGTATTGTCGAGGTCGTGCCGATGCCCGAGTGGAACGTCCGAGAACTGACTCCCGGCCAGCTGTCCGAGCGCAGCGGAGTTGCGGTCTCGGCCTTGCACTTCTACGAGAAACAGGGGCTGATCAGCAGTCGCCGAACCTCGGGAAATCAGCGCCGATTTCATCGCGAAACTCTGCGCCGGGTTGCCTTCATCCGGATCTCGCAGAAGGTCGGGATCCCACTGGCGAACATCCGGCAGGCGTTGAGCGAACTACCGGACGAGCGGACTCCGACACGCGAGGACTGGGCCAGGCTCTCGACGCAGTGGCATCGCGAACTCGACTCTCGGATAGAGCAATTGATCCGGCTTCGGGACAACTTGACCGGGTGCATCGGGTGCGGCTGCCTGTCGCTGGCCGGCTGCGCATTGGTCAACCCACACGACGAACTGTCCTACTCGGGGCCCGGTGCGCGCACACTGGACGTCGATTTCGACGAACCCTCGACTCGACGCGGCACGAGCAGCTTGGAGAACTGATCGTTCGCCTTCTGCAGTACGAATTCGTAGGGCGGGGCGAATTTTCTGGCGACCCAGTACCCGAATCGGATGTCGTTGGAGGAGTAGACGAGGTACTTGCGCTTGGCAATTCCGGCGAGAATGGCGTCGGCGACAACCGAGGGTTCCACGGCACGCTTCTCGAACCGATGTTGCAACTTCTGTACCCGCGGATCGTCACGATCGACGCCGGCGATCTGAAGCGTCTGCACCAGACCGGTCTTGACGCCACCGGGTACCACCAGGCTGACGCCGATTCCGTGGCGCTTGAGGTCGTATTTGAGCACTTCGGAGACTCCGCGCAGACCGTACTTGCTGGCGCTGTAGGCAGCGTGCCACGGAAGGGGAATCAATCCGGCGGCGGACGAGACGTTGACCAGATGGCCACCCCGTCCGGCGTCGATCATCGGAGGTAGGAACTTCTCGATGATGTGAATAGGGCCCATCAGATTGACGTCGACCATCGACTTCCAGTGCCGGTGTTCGAGATTCTCGACGGTTCCCCATGCGGAGATTCCGGCAACGTTCATCACGACGTCCAGGCTGCCGAACTCGGCGTGAATGTCGTCCGCGAACGCGGTGACGGCCTCGAAATCGGACACATCGAAGGGCAACGAGTGACTGACGGTACCGCCCGCGCGACCGACCAGGTCCACCGTCTCCGCCAAACCGGTGCCGTTGATATCGGTCAGGAAGAGTTCCGCTCCCACTCCTGCAGCAGCGATGGCCGTTGCCCGACCGATTCCGCTGCCTGCTCCAGTGATCAACGTCTTCTTACCGCGCAGATCGTATGTAGCCATCGAAGCTTGTAACCCCCACCGGTTGCCACGTGTCAGTTCGACTTCGACCCTACGCGGTGACTACCGGGAGGGTTGTCACAATCTTTGCGACATCTCGTCTCGGTAGTCGGCGATGGTGCGCTCGATTCGCGCAGCATCGTCGTCGGCACCCTGTTTGCGTGCGTCGTCCGCGCGCTGCTGCAGGGTTCCGATCGCTTTCCGGAGTTCGTTGTCCGACATCCGAGGCCGGTGCACAGTGTGTTCCATGTCACACAGTGTGCCCGGCAACCGGGTGTGCGGCAAGCACCCCGAGATCACGGAATTTTCAGACTGTGACAGATGCCGACGTGATGCTCTCGCGCACGAAACTGGACAGACTCCGCGCCGCGAATTCGCGGAAGTAGGCAAGTTTGTCAGCGGGCACCAGCGACGGGAGGACCGTGTTCCAGACCTTCTCCATGCGCGAGGGGGCATCCTCCAGCCGGGACTGCGCCTCGGACACCATCAGAACTCCGGCGAGCATCTCGCACACCAGCAGCGCCGCGTTGCCCGCATCCAGATGGTCGGCGACGTCACCGTGCTCGATTGCCCGCTCGAAGAGGTGCTCGAAGATGTTTCCCCAGGTACCGAACACACTGCCGCGGGCGGTGTCGGATCCGTCGATCTCCATCTGCAACCGGTACATGACGCGCACCAGGGGATCCGATGCGGCGAGCTCGAGTACCGAATACGAGATTCCGATGACGGACTCGAGAGCCGGGCTGCGACTGTCGACCAAGCCGGCGCACGCAGTGGACACGCGATCGTGCCCCTCGTCGACGATCGCACGCGCCAGTTCTTCCTTGGACGCGAAATGGAAGTACAACGCACCTTTGGTCACACCGGACTGCGCTGACACCTGACTCAGCGTGGCATTCGCATGCCCCACCTCGAGGAAGAGATCTGCTGCAGCCCGCAGTGCGGCCGCTCGCGTTGCTTCTGCTCTCAGTTGTCTCACCATGTTGGAACACCCCTGCTCTGTCGACCTTGCATGACATCGACGCTCTGTATCCACTGCCTACCCGTAGGCCGATCGAGGTGAACGTGGAATTCACTTCGCCCTGTCGGGCTGCCAGCGCTCGACAATAGTAACCGGTTCGGTGGCGATTTTGTGATTCGAAAGTGACAATTGCATGAAGAACGGCTCGTTTACAAAACGATTGAAATGAAAAGTTCCACTTCTCCGGTATTCGTAACGACTTCGACTTCCTCTTTGTAGGCGCGAAATATCGATCCGGACATAACGCACTCTTCGACCTGAGCCCACACGTCCTCGATCGGATCCGCCAATGCTCCGGTGGGCGTGAATACCGCGAACACGCCGGTCGGTACCGACACGAAGACATCCCCCACCGCGACGTCGCCGGGCGAGTCCACCGAGACGGCGACCCCCGCGTTGACCGTACCGTGGGGATCCGGAACGTACACCGTGCACACCTGATGCGCGTCGATATGCTTCTCGCGCAGACGATCTCGCAGGAATCGCATCCATTCGCTGCCGCTCGATTCCGCGCCGGGCTCCACTCGCGGTGCCACCAACCCACTGAACAGCTCTGCACTGCGTGCGGTCACCCGGAAGGTCATCACGAACCGCCGGGCGCGGTGATCGCCAGATAGAGGTCGATCTTGTAGGCGTGGGGATAGCACTCGTAGTCGCCGGTGAACGATCGCACTATCTCGCCCTGCTCTTCGGCATGATCGATCTGGTTCCACAATCGGGTGAGAACGTCGGGGAAATACCCCACCGCAGAAAACCGTGCGTATTTCGCCGCGGGCACTTTTGCCACCAGATGTCCGCGCGCAACTCGATCGAGCGAAGAACACTGATAACCGACTACCTGCGTATTGTACGAGCCGATACCGGGGGCGAAGTCGGTATAAATGGACGCGAGCGGACCCGAGGTCTCCTGATTGAGAACTGCGGACCACGCTTGATCGAGAGCCGGGTCGTCGAGGCGGCCGAGCGCCCGTTTGGGGCTGCGAACGGGGAGACCCGCGACCCACGTTTCAGCGAGGTCGACGATCTCGAACGACATTCACACTCCGTAGAGAAGTTGCAGGGGCAGATCCTGTGCTCGGAACCGGTCCGTTCACAATATCGCCCGTCAATCTACCGGCGCGACTGGTAGGTGGATCGTCAATCGATCAACCGTACTTCGCACCCGTTTCGATCGCCGCAACAGCCGTCGTCGACGGTTTCTCCACAGATCCGGAAGCCGCATCGGTTACCGCGTCCCACCCTGTCCCGTCGACCGGACGCGCTCGATTCCGCGGTCAACTCCGGCCGTGCCTGCACCTGTCGAAGAATCGATACGTGAAACCGGTACGGATCGACGGTCCCCGCGCACAGCGCGGTCCTATATTCCCCCGACTGCGAATCGGGCACAGAACAATGTCGAACGATTCACTCTCCGCGCGTTGCGGCAGCGTAACTCTCGTCGCGAATACCGGACAGCTCACGCACAGATGAAGTGCCCGCTCCGGAATGCGACACCGGAAGAATCCGAGATTCGCACGACGACAGAATTCGCGTCAGGGGCCAATGCATCGTGTGCAGAACCAGGTCCGAAATCAGCAATCTGCGCAACCAACCGCCGGCCAGCCCATGATGAGCCCACGTGCGATACGAACTCCGGACGTAGTGCCGGTACTCGAGCGGTGGCGTCAGCAAACGACGTCCGGACACCTCGACGCGCATCGGCTCGATCTGCGCGATCCGCAAACCGACCTTGTCGATACACAGCGACAGATCGATGTCCTCGTGCAGATCGGTACGCAGACTCGTGCGAGCGCGAACCGCTTCCCACGCGGATCTGCGGATGGCGAAATTGTTGCCCGAAGCTGCGGAAACCCAACGCTCAGAGGGCCTTTTCCGTACGGAACGGTCGACGAACGCCCGGTACGGTCGCGCCCACGGGGAGTCGTAGAGGTAGATCGGCCCGGTGACTGCGACGTAGTCGAGGCGGCGCTCGAAGAAGTCGAGAACCGAGTCGACCCAGCCTGCCTCGATCCGGGTATCGGCGTCGATGCGGCCGATGACCGATCCGCGAGCGTGATCGAAACCGGCGTTGCGGGCGTGCACGACGCCGCGCTCGGACTCTCGCAGCAGAACCACCTGCGGAAAACGCCGCGCGTATTCGGTGACGATGGCCGCGGTGTCGTCGGTCGAATTGTTGTCGACGACAATTATCTCGTGAATGCGTTCGCGCTGAACGAGCAAAGCATCCAGGCATTCGCCTATGTGAGCCGACTCGTCGAACGCAGGCACAACAATGGAAAGAGTATTCACAACGCCAACCCCTGACACATTTTTGGCAATCGTGTAGCCCGGTATCCTTACACGGTGAATGCATTCGATTCCGAGCCGCTGACGTTGACGATGCTACATCATTACTTCAAGAAAAGAACCCGTCGAATTATTCGGACTTTATGGTTCAGAATTCGGAATTCGGAGGAAGTATCAATCGTCGCATCGCCTCCCGATCACGAGAACCGGCCTTGTCCCCGATCCACTGCTCCGCTACGGGAGGGGCGTTCAACTCTCTGCGCCGGCGCGCCGGGGACCCGACGTACACGCCATCCGGTTCGCAGTCTCGTGTCACCAGCGAGTTCGCCCCGATGATGCATCCGGCACCGATGCGCACACCCGGCATCACGACCACGCCGGACCCGATCCACGCTCCTGGACCGATCACCACCGACTCTCCCCGCAGTGCGCCTGCTCGACGCCGCGACGGCCCGGTCTCGTGCGTACTGGTGAGAATGCGAACGTGATCGGCGATGAAGACATGATCACCGATCACGATGTCGGCAACAGTGTCGAAATAGCAGCCGAAGTTCACGAACACGCCGGTTCCCAACCGAACCGATGCTTGTCCTTGAATCATGGAACCGCCGTACATCAGGCACGGACCGGTCGTCCGTAGACCCGCAGGCCGCAGAACGGATGCGCGCAGCACTGCAGGCAGGAACGGCACGTTCGCCAACGAAACGACGGTCGCCTGACGCATCTGCACGAGGGCCCAGCGGACGTCCCCCGGGTCACGCATCCAGTCGCGGACACGCGAGAGAGCCGTCACGCGGCAGCTCGCATCCGTTCGTCGGACTCGGCACGATCGTCGACCGGCAGAGCCCGGCACGGTACGACTGCGAACAGTCGCGAGATGGGCCAGCGCAGTGTGTGCATCAGCCAATCCATGGCCACGATGCGACCCAGCTTGCGCGACGCGAGACCGTGCTCCTCGTACGACCGGTAGCCGGCCAACGCATAGTGGATGTACTTCACCGGCGATGTGGTCGCGCGCCTACCGGACACTGCGGCCTTCATCCATCCGTTCTGGGCGACGGGCAGATGCTCGGCGGCCAGGCACAGGCACAGGTCGATGTCCTCGTGTACGCAGGTTCGCTCACTGACCGCACCGCGAACCGTGCGCCAGGCCGATGCGCGGATCGCGAAGTTGTTACCCGATACCGCCAGCGCAGAGCGCACCGAGGGCTCACGTCGCTCGGCGCGCGAGTGCATCCACGCCAGAGGTCGGGCCCAGGGTGATTCGTACAAGAACGTCCGGCCACCCGTGGCAGCGACGGTGGAATGCTCGTCGAAGAAATCGACGATCGAGCGCGCCCACCCGGGTCGTACACGGGTGTCGGCGTCGATTCGACCGATGATCGACGAGTCCACCAGGTCGAATCCGGTGTTGCGAGCATGGACCACGCCGCGATTGGGTTCGTGCACCAGCACGACCTTGTTCGTCCGCGCGCGAACGTTGTTCACCAATTGAAGCGTTCCGTCGGTGGACCCGTTGTCCACCACGACGATGCGGTCGATGTCGTCGCCCTGATCGAGCAGCAGCGTCAAGCATTCGCCCAGATGATCGACCTCGTCGAGCACCGGAATTACCACACTGAGCGTGTTCATTTCGATCCCCTGACAAATTTCGACATTTCAATTCTTCACAGCAACCTCTTAGAACTTACGACATGTCCCGGTAATTGCCTAAAGATGTCCGAATTGCATATCCGCAGCTCACGGGTCCGAAAGATTCCCGAAGACAGGCCACGACGCTTCAAACAATCGAATCGAAGGTTTTGCGCGCCGATAGTGCAGTTGGGGTTTATCCAGCACCCGCCATCACGAATGAACCCCCGAACCGACCACCTAGTTCGGTCGATACAAATCCATTCGGAATTCACTTCGCGGTAATATTCGCCGCCGTCGCTATCGGACAACTGCTACCGGACAACGAAAAAACCGCCACTCGTGTGAGTGACGGTTCTCGGCTGGGGTGGAGCTGAGGGGAATCGAACCCCTGACCTTCTCGATGCGAACGAGACGCGCTACCAACTGCGCCACAGCCCCTTCGCCGTCATGTCGACCGGCTGGGTAACTCTAGCAAAGCCGCTTCGGGCGGCAGCTACGCGCCCTGGGCTCTGCGCATGTCCCGGTCCTCGTCACGACGTGCCTGGAACGGCTCCTCGTAGTGATCGAGATGCTCGAATTCGGGATCCTCGTCGTCGATCTCGAGCACCACCGCACCGGGGCGACGCAACCGCTGCGGGACGAGCTCGAGTTCGTCGTCGGTCTCCGATTCCACACCGAGACGGGACCGGCCCATCCGGGTGAGCCGACGTCGACGGACCTCTTCCTCGATCTGCACCTGACGACGCAGGTAGTACAGGTAACCGACGAGGACGGCGACGGACAGTCCGCACAGCCACCAAACCGTCGGAGAAATGATGAAGGCCAGAGCTGCAGTGGTGATCGCCGCGAATACCAACCCCAGAACTGCGCGCTGTCGAAACGCGTACCGCGCGGCACGGGCGATCGCATCGGCCTCGGGGTCGAAACCGCCGCGGCCGCGTCGGCGAGGGACGAAATCGTCGTCGACGACACCGGGTTCGTGCGCGGGCGAACTTGCACTCGATGCCTCCGAGTCGGGTGCATCGCGCTCGAGGTCGCTGTCTGCTGCGTGAGTGTCCATCGGGTCCTCCGCGGTACCGGGTAGATCGGGTGAGTCTGGACGAACAGTCGCAATCGCGGGGCCGAAGATCTCTCGGGCCGGCGCGGAGACTCGCAGGTCGTCCTCCGGTCGCCAGTGGGGATCACTGCGGTGCCCGGTCGCGGGGCCGCGCTGCTTTCGCTTAGTGCCACCCCGATGCAGCACGCGGGTCGCGAGCGCTGCGTCGGTCGTCTGCATGATCTGCGGACGCTTGGTCATCAGCATGGGCAGAAGAACGAAGAGCCAGACGGCTACGAGACCGATCCAGATGATCGAGTTCGGCATCGGCGATGTTCTCCTCCCTGGGCAACGGTGACACTTGTGACGTCATCAGGCTATGGGGAGGAGGCGCGAGAACGATGCAGACGCGCCGACCCGAATTACACTCCTGTCACTTTGACAACATCAGACGCGGTCGGCCGTCAGGCCCACGCAGCCCGGCCCGCGCGAACCAACCGATCGACGACGGTTCCCTGCACCTCACCCGAGGTGATCGCGACGAGCTTGTGATCGCGCCATTCGCCGTCGACGTCGAGGTACTTGTAGAGCAGTCCCTCTTCGCGAAAGCCGACGTTGCGCAGCACTGCTTGGCTGGCCAGGTTCTCCGGCCGCACCGTCGCCTCGACGCGATGGAGTCCGACCGGGCCGAAGCAGTGATCGAGACCGAGTGCCAGCGCCGCGGTGGCCACACCCTTGCCGTTGACCTCCTTGGAGACCCAGTACCCGATCCAGGCCGAACGCAGTGCGCCCCGCACGATGTTTCCGGTGGTGATCTGGCCACAGAATTCGCCGTCGACTTCGATGACCATCGGCAGCATGTGTCCCTTGCGCGCCTCGGACTTCAGGCCAGAGCACAAGGTCGGCCACGAGGAGATGTGGTGTCGCGAATTCCAGCTGCCCTCACCACTGGGCTCCCAGGGTTCGAGGTGGGCGCGATCCGCAGTACGAATCCGACTCCACGCGGCCGCGTCGCGCATCCGTACCGGCCGCAACGTGACAGTTCCGCCGGCCACTCGCACTGGACCCAATTTCGCCGGCCAACCTGGGTGGCTCGACCACGTTCGCGGCATCCGTCGATCGTATGCGCTGCGCGCAAGTGAGCGAAAACTCGTAGCAGAAGTCGAGGCGGGAGTGGAGCCTGCGGAACGACCGGCAGGCCCCGCGCTCACATGGCATCAGCCTCGCTGAGCGAGGAACGAGACCTTGACTTCCTCGCCGGTTCGGATTTCGGTGACCTCGGGATCGATGACGACCAGGCAGTTCGCCTCGGCGAGCGTGGCCAACAGATGCGAGGACGATCCGGGTGCACCGCCGAGAGCCTGAACCAGGTATTCACCGGTTCCCTCGTCGCGCATGAGCTGGCCGCGGAGAAATCCCTTGCGGTCCTCGATCGAGGTGATCGGCGCGACGGTTCGGGCGGTCACGGTCCGTCGCATCGGCTGCCGTCGGCCCAGGGCGATGCGAATCAGCGGACGCACCATCACCTCGAACACCACCAACGCGCTGACGGGGTTGGCCGGCAACAGAAAGGTTGGTACTTCGTCGCGTCCGAGTTGGCCGAACCCCTGAACGGAGCCGGGGTGCATGGCAACTCGCTCCACTTCCATGTCGCCGAGTTCGCCGAGCGCCTCACGCACACCGTCCGATGCACCGCCGCCGACCGCTCCGGCGATGACCACGATCTCGGAACGGATCAACTGACCCTCGACCACTTCGCGCAGTCGCTTGGGATCGGTGCTGACGATCCCGACGCGGTTGACGTCTGCTCCGGCGTCGCGCGCCGCGGCGGCCAGCGCATAGGAGTTCACGTCGTACACCTGACCGGGCCCCGGGGTCCGATCGGTGTCGACCAGTTCGCCGCCCACGGAGATCACCGACAGCCGCGGCCGCGGATGCACCAGCACCTTGTCGCGCCCGACGGCTGCGAGCAGTCCCACCTGAGCTGCGCCGATGATCGTGCCTGCGCGCACCGCCACATCACCGGGCTGTACGTCGTCGCCGATCTTTCGGACGTAGTCGCCCGAGCGCACGGGACGGAACACCTTGACGCGGGCGCGACCGCTGTCGGTTCGATCCAACGGCAACACCGCGTCGGCCAGGGTGGGCAGCGGTGCGCCGGTGTCGACTCGCACAGCCTGACGTGGCTGCAGCCGGATGGGTTGACGCGATCCGGCGGACACCTCGCCGACGACGGGAAGCGTCAGGTCGATGCGTTCGTCGTCCTCGTTGCGCAGGTCGGTGCCCGCGGCCGCCACATCGACGCTCCGTACCGCGTAGCCGTCGATGGCTGCCTGGTCGAAACCGGGAAGGGGACGCTCGGTGACCACTTCTTCTGCACACAGCAGGCCCTGTGCTTCCGAGATGGCGACCCGAACAGGCCGTGGAGCCACCGCCGCGGCGGTCACCCTGGTCTGCTGATCTTCGACCGAGCGCATCTGGCCCTTCCTCTATGGCATCGACCCGCGATGCTATTCGTACGTGGTCAGTTCCGGTGCCCAGCTGTCGCTCAAGCGTTCGTTCAGCCATTCACGCAGCGCCGGACCGTAGTCGTCACGTTGTAGAGCAAAGTCAACCGCAGCGCGCAGGTATCCCCCGGGATTTCCGAGGTCGTGTCTCGATCCGCGGTGCACCACCACGTGGACGGGGTGGCCTTCTTCGATCAGCAGCGCAATGGCGTCGGTGAGCTGCAGCTCGCCGCCTGCGCCGGGCTTGATCCGTCGTAGAGCGTCGAAGATCGCGCGGTCGAGCAGGTACCGGCCCGCGGCGGCCAGGTTGGACGGGGCGTCCTCCTGCTTGGGCTTTTCGACCATACCGGTGACCTTGAGGACGTTCGGGTTGACCGCGTCGGGCACGATCTCGACGGAGAAGACGCCGTAGGAGGAGACCTTGTCGTCGGGAACCTCGATGGCGCACAACACCGAGCCTCCGCGCTTGGCGCGGACGCGGGCCATGACGTCGAGCACACCGCGGGGCATCACCAGATCGTCGGGAAGCAGAACGGCAACGGAATCCTCGTCGTCGTCGAGAACTTCCTCGGCGCAGGCGACGGCATGTCCGAGTCCGAGCGGCTCGTGCTGAATGACCGACTGGACGTCGAGCAGACCGGGGGCAACCCGCACCTTCTCGAGCATTTCGAGCTTGCCGCTGGCCTCGAGCTTGTTCTCGAGGACGAGGTCTTCGACGAAGTGGGCGACGACGCCGTCCTTGCCGGGGGAGGTGACGATCACCAGTCGCTGTGCGCCGGAATCTGCGGCTTCGCCGGCGACGAGCTCGATACCGGGAGTGTCGACCACTGGAAGCAGTTCTTTCGGAACGGTTTTCGTGGCCGGCAGGAACCGGGTACCCATGCCCGCTGCGGGAACGATGGCCGTGCGGAAATGCACGGGCGTGGCGGCGGTCGTCGCTGTAACGGCTTCTGTCATGGTGCTCACCCTATCCATGGTTTCTGGTGATCTGCTCGCCGTGTGCTGCGTTTTACCCCCGAGTGCATATCGTTGAACGACAGCACAGGAAGGGAGGACGAATCGTTGTGACCGTTCCCGATTTCACGGAGAACACGCCCAAGGATCGATGGCGAAAGTATGTTCTCGCCGAACGCCGACTGCTCGACGGTGCGCAACGCGCAATGGAGTCCTCTGCACTCTGTCACGTCCTCGGCGAATTGGCTGCCGAACACCCAGTCGTCGCCGCGTACGTTCCGGTCGGCCGGGAGCCGGGTTCGATCGAGATGCTCGACGCGATGGCCGCGGCCGGGTCGGCCGTTCTGCTTCCGAGTGCGCACGAGCCGGGTCCCCTGCGCTGGGCTCGATACGGCGGGCGTGAATCTTTGGTGAAAGCCCCCTTCGGTCTGTTGGAACCGTCGGGACCGACGCTCGATCCCGACGCGGTGTCGGAGTGCACTCTGGTTCTCGTTCCGGCGCTGGCCGTGGACCGGAACGGAAACCGGCTGGGCCGAGGCGCGGGCTTCTACGATCGAACACTCGACCTGTGCAGACCCGACGCGATGCTGGTCGCGGTGGTGCGCGAGAGCGAAGTGGTCGATCGTCTACCTGCCGAATCGCACGACAGACCGGTGACACACGTGCTCACCGCCGGCGGGCTCGTACGCTTGAGTACGGAATAACGCTAGGATTCGATTCGTTGGCACTCCTGACTGTAGAGTGCTAATGCTCTCCCCAGTTTCGACAGTTTCGACGAACAGACAAGACACCGGCGGTGTTCGGCCTCGGCCAGCAGAGCGGCGAATTTCCTCGGTGAACAGCGCGGAGGAAACACGATGCCCACTTACTCATACGCATGCACCGAGTGCGACAACCGCTTCGACATCGTTCAGTCCTTCACCGACGACACACTGACGGTGTGCCCCGCGTGCTCGGGCAAGCTTCGCAAGCTGTTCAACTCCGTCGGCATCGTCTTCAAGGGCAGCGGCTTCTACCGCACCGACAGCCGCGGCGGCTCCAGCACCTCCAGCGAGGGCGCAGGCGAGAAGAAGTCCGATGCGGCGGCCACGAAATCGGACAGCAAGACCGACTCGAAGCCCGCCGAGAAGAAATCTTCGGATTCGACGTCGTCGAGCAGTTCCTCTTCGTCTTCGACCACGAAAGCTGCTGCCAGCCAGTAGTTTTCCGCTTCATCCACAGGCCGGGCCGTTATCCACAGCCCGGCCTTTTCGGTGCCTGTTCCGGCTCGGCCACCGATACCGTTAGCGCCATGGCTGCAGGCAAGAATCGACTCGACTCGACGCTGCTCGATCGCGTCACCCTGCGTCCGGCATGGGTCGGATCCACGAAATTCAGGCGGATCGCGGCCGGGGTTCTGGTCGCGGTTGCACTGGTGCTGTTCCTCGACGACGCCGCCGGCGACGACCGCGTACGGGTGATCACGGCCGGACGAGACCTGACACCCGGCACCGTACTGACGCAGGCCGATATCGCCGTCGCAGAGTGGGACGGGGCGAACGTCCCCGAGGGCGCACTCGTCGAATCCGAGGCCGTGGACGGCCAGACGCTCACCGGGCCGGTCCGAGCGGGCGAACTGCTCACCGACGTGCGCCTGCTCGGATCTCGGACCGCCACGACGACGCTGGGGACCGAGGCACGCGTCGTACCGGTACATCTCGCCGATGCCGCGGTGACCGATCTACTGCGTGAAGGTGATCGCGTCGACGTGCTGACGGTCGAGGCTCAGGACGACCCGAATGCGGTGCCCGCGGCACGGGTGCTGGCGTCGGGAGCGATGGTTGTGCTCGTCTCCGCCGACGCCGGTGGCAATCGGCAGCGAGACCGAGTCGTCTTACTGGCCCTACCGACGAACGACGCTACGACGGTGGCGGCCGCCTCCTTGGTCAGCGCGCTCACGGTCACCCTGCACTAACGTCTCTCGAGACAGAACAAACCGAACGTTGGGAGAAGGGCTCATGCTGAAGGGCTTCAAGGACTTTCTACTCCGCGGCAACGTGGTGGACCTCGCAGTCGCCGTCGTCGTCGGCGCAGCATTCACCGCTATCGTCACCGCATTCACGACGAACGTCATCAACCCCCTTGTCGCCGCTCTCGGTGGCAGCAACGAATACGGCTTTGGGTTTCAGATCACGTCGTCGCCGGAATCGTTCGTCAACGTCGGTGCCGTCATCACCGCGGTCATCAATTTCGTCATCATCGCGGCGGTGGTCTACTTCGTGCTGATCCTGCCGGTGAACACGGCGAAGAAACGCTTCGTGAGCCAGCCGGAGAAGGAACTGAGCGACGTCGACGTGCTGGTGCAGATTCGCGACATCCTCGCGGGTGGAACCGCTGCGGGACAGAAATTGTCGACCGCAGCCGACACCACCGGCGGTAGCGGCGAGGCCATGGACGCAGCCCCCGATCTCGGCAAACATTCCAAGGACTGACGCACGTCTGCTTCGACGAATGAATGCGCCATTCACGTTGTCTGACAGCGTGAATGGCGCATTCATTCGTTGTGGGGGTGACCCAGCAGAACTCAGTTGGTGAACGTCGACAGCGGAAG
>NZ_LVCU01000207.1:0-2630 GCF_001647185.1 Rhodococcus sp. EPR-147 | reverse complement strand
TGGTCGAGAGCTCCAGGGTGTCAGCAGGCAGCGCGTCGACGAAGGTCGTGAGCGCGCTGGCGACATCACCCGATGCCGTGCCGGGTAGCGCACTCAGTTTGTCGACAGCGGCTTGTTTGTCTGCAGTCCAACTGTCGATATTTTCCGCTGATCCGGGTCCCGCAGCAACCAGACCGACGAACGCGTTGTGGTCGGTGGCGAATGTAGTGCAGACGTCGGTGTTCTCGCCGGACGCCGCGGACTCGTCGCTGCTGCAGCCGGCGGCGAGGCCGAGAGCGAGGATCGCCCCTGCGGCTGCAACTGTGAAACGGGCTTTCGAGTGCATCGTTGTTTCAGTGCCTCTCTGTACAAGTCGAACTACCGTGTGCCGAACATAGTTCAGGCCCGCACGGAGTGATCCGTGCGGGCCTGAAACTTGTCTCGATTTACAACAGGTGATGCGATATCACCGGGCTACAACCGATTCGGAAATCAGTTGAGGCGAACCGGGACACCGTAGGTGACAGCGACGTCACCCGTTGCGCTGGTCAGCGAAACGTACGGACGGATGGTGACGTTGCCAAGGATCTTGGTTGCCGTTCCGTGCAGGTTCGCGATCTGGATGGAACCGGTAGTGCCAGCTGCGTCGCCCTCGGAAGAAGTGAGGTCGGCCTCTTCACCGACGACAGCAACTGCGCTCTCGGACTGCACGACACCCGGGCCGGTGCCAAGGTTGATGAAGCCGGTTGCCTGAGGAATCAGGTCGACGCCGATGTCGAGGCCGCTGCCGGAGGTGCCTTCGAGTTCAATGCCGTCGCCCAGGTCAAGACCGGTTCCGTCGAACGGAATCGTGCCAGTGACTGTGGAAGAGTTGCCGCTCGAGATGCCGAGGCTGGCGGTGGGCGAAGCCCACTCGACATCGATGCCGCCGTCGAGGCTCATCGGGTAGCCGATCTGGTAGCCGATCTTGATCGTGCCCTCGAAGTCGTCCGCCGAGGGGCCCTGGACGTCCCAGCTTGCCCGACCGTTGGCGAACCACTCACGGGTGAGCGGGCTGCCGTCGAGCGGAGCTACACCGTTGATGAAGGTGTCGGACAGCGTCACCGTGACGGTGTTGCCGTCAGCGTCGACGATCGAGTTGGAGCTGTCGACAGCGGCTGAAGCGGTTCCGGTACCGAGCACCAGGCCGACTACCGAAGCGCCGGCAGCAACTGCAACGCTCATGGACTTGAGTCCCCGGCTGCGCCGCGACTTCTGGATCTCCGTCATTTATTCCTCATCATGTTCAGTCCCAGCGCGGTGTCGCACGGGGAAGCTTGTGGCTTTCACCCTCGAACTAGATCGGACGCAACGATGCGTACGAGCCCGAGCCGGATGGAGCCGTGAAGGCCACATCCTCGATCCTGCAGTCCCGTGGTTGAGGGCGCGGTACCGGTCGGTCCCACGCCCTCGTTGTCGGAAGCTGAGGGGAACATTAGAGGAGATGCCTGATCGTGACAATCCCTACGGTTGCGAGCGGAATGTTGCTGTCGCGTGATGTGTTTCGGCGGCGTGAACAACTTTCACACCCGAATTGGTGGTAACCCGCGTCACACCATCTCCCGATGACGCCAAACCGTTACACACGGGATCGCTGAGTAAAACTGCCCTGATATGGGCCGACGGTGATCTGAGCCTGACCGATACGGGCAAATCGTCGCACTTGCGAGCAATCGAAACGGGCAAAAATCATCCCCGCACACGGAGTCGACGCCCCGCTCGGCCGCTAACGACAGGTAAACGAGTGACTAACAAGTCTGTGATTCCGGACCGTAAAATGTGTCGTGGATCACATCAGAAGTAATGAGGTGGTCGCTGTTGCTTCAACCATTCGTCCGAGGACCGGCCGCCGGATTCGGTGCCCGCACCGTCGCTTCGCTCGTCTCCGGTCGTCTCCGGCAGAACTTCACCGAAGATGCGAGCGAGCCGGGCCCGTTCTGCTCGGGCCCGGCTCGCGTCGTCTTCGGCCGATCGATCGTCGTTCGGCTTTTCGCTCATCGGTATCGCTATGCGTCCAATCCGGACAGCTCGGCGATGACCTGACTCGCCAGCGGCGTCAGCGTCGCCATTCCGTCGCGAATCGCAGCCCGCGACGAGGCCAGGTTCACCACCAGCGTGCTTCCGGATACACCGACAAGTCCACGGGACAGGCCGGCGTCCAGCGAACCGGCTGCCAGTCCCGACGAGCGCAGTGCCTCGCTGATACCCGGAATCTCGCGGTCGAGCACCTCCGCGGTGACGTCGGGAGTGACATCGCGCGGCGAGACACCCGTGCCACCGATGGAGACCACCAGATCGACACCGCCGATCACCGCGGTGTTGAGTGCGTTCCGCACATCCACCTCGTCTGCCGTCACCGCGACGACACCGTCGACGAGGAAACCTGCCTCGGTCAGCAGTTCCGTGACGAGCGGGCCCTTCGAGTCCTTCTCGGTGCTGTGCGCTGTTCGGTCGTCCACGATGACGACCAACGCGCGCCCTGCCAGTGGTGCGTCGAGTTCCATACCGCTCACCGTAGTAGTAAGGCCTCCACCCGGCTCACGCTGTGCGTAAATCGTTGCAACCGTTCCGTGCCTGCCTGGTTCTCGTAACATCAGCGACCGCCCGGGAAC
>NZ_LVCU01000206.1:0-10677 GCF_001647185.1 Rhodococcus sp. EPR-147 | reverse complement strand
CCGTCTTCTCGCTGCCACCCTCGTTGTAGGTGACGGTGACGGAGTCTCCCGGAGCGTGCGAGCGCACCGCGGCGATCAACGCGTCACCGCTCGAGATGACGCGGTCGTCGAGCTTCGTGATCACGGCACCCGTCGGGATGCCTGCCGATGCGGCGGGGCCACCCTCGGTGACCTCGACGACGGTTGCGCCGTTGGCGTCGTCCTGCGACGGCACCTGCACCCCGATCATCGCCTGGGTGGCCTTACCCGTGGTGGTCAGCTCGTCGGCGATGCGCTTGGCCTGATCCACCGGGATCGCGAACCCGAGCCCGATGGATCCGCTCTGGGCTCCGGATCCCTGGCTGCCGCCGATCGTGGCGATCGCAGTGTTGATACCGATGAGTTGTCCGTCGGTGTTGACCAGCGCGCCGCCGGAGTTACCCGGGTTGATCGCAGCGTCGGTCTGGATGGCGTCGATCACCGAGTTCTGATTGCCGGACTCCCCCGAGGTGGACACCGGCCGGTTCAGAGAGGACACGATGCCCGTGGTGACCGTTCCCGCGAGGCCGAGCGGAGAGCCGATCGCGACGACCTGCTGACCCACTTCGAGGTTCGACGACGAACCCAGCTCGATGGGCGTCAGGTTCGTCTTGCCCTCGGCCTTGATGACGGCCATGTCCGAGACCGAGTCGGCACCGACGATCGTCGCGTCGGCCACCGATCCGTCGGAGAACGCGACGGTGAGTTTGCCGTTGGCACCCGCGCCCGTCGCCACGTGGTTGTTGGTGAGGATCAAGCCGTCGCTGCTGAGGATGACGCCCGAGCCCTCGCCTTCCTCCTGCGAACCCGTCACCTGAATCTGCACCACGCTCGGCAGGACCTTGTTCGCGACGGCCTGAACGGAACCGTCGGGGAAATTGGCGGCCGGCTCTGCGGCGGTGACGGTGGAGTTCAACGAGTTGGTCACTCCCCCGCCGCCGTTGGCGTTGTTGGTCGCGATGGCACCGACTGCGCCGCCGATTCCGCCGCCGACCAGTACGAGGGCGATGGCACCGGCCACCAGCGCAGAACGACCCGAGCGAGTCTTCACCGCGGCAGGCGCAGAGTTGGATTGCGGTGCAACGTGTTGCGGCTGGGCGTGGGTGTGCTGGGCGGTCCGTGGGTCGCCCTGCTGACCGTACGGCCCGTAGCCGGGCTGGTAGGGGTTCTGTCCGTAGCCGGCGTACTGCTGCGGATAACCCTGCTGCGGGGGTTGCGAGCCGGCGTGCTGGGGATTTACCTGCTGGGGGTTGGCCTGCTGAGGCGGGTGCTGCTGGGTGGGGTAGCTCTGCTCGTCGCCGCGCGAAGCCCGGTCCGCCGGATGCTGCTCGCCACCGGCACCCTGTCCGGTCTGTTCGGATTCGTTACGGTCGTCGCTCATCGTTGTTGCTTCCTTCAGTAGAGACCTCGTCGTAGAGGTCCGCCCGCCTTCTTGCTACTCACTGTGCAGGGCGCTACTGAGAGGTCGCTGAGATCCGGCTATCAGTTTGCCGAGAGTGTCGTGGGATCAGGAGCACCCTCACCGGGCAACACGATTCGAATGAGGGCACCGCCACGCTCGGACACCTCGACCCCGATGGTGCCGCCGTGCTTGACGACCACCTGTCGCACGATGGCAAGGCCCAGGCCACTTCCGGGCATGGAGCGTGATGCCGTGGAGCGATAGAAGCGCTCGAACACCAACTCGCGATCTTCCTCGGGAATGCCCGGTCCTGCGTCGTCCACCGTCAACTCGAGCAGACCATCACCGATCTGCCGCATGGCGATTCGCACCTCACCGCCGCTCGGGCTCCACTTCGCTGCATTGTCGAGCACGTTCAGCACGGCCCTCGACAGGCCTGCTTGATCGCCGTAGACGAACCACGGCATCAGCGTCGCATCGAAGTCGATCTCGTTGCGACGGCGGCGTGCTCGCTCGAGACTGCGTTCGACGGCATCGGCCAGGTCGACTCGCTCGAACACCGTCTCCGGCGCATCCTCACGCGCCAGATCGACCAGATCACCCACCAGGGTGGACAATTCCTGGATCTGCGCCACCACGTCGGTTCGGAGCTCGGCCATGTCCTCGTCCGGGATGGACGGGGCTCCGGGGCGTCCGGCCGCGATCAGCAACTCCATGTTGGTCCGCAGCGAGGTCAACGGAGTCCGTAGTTCGTGGCCGGCGTCGGCCACCAATCTGCTCTGCCTGCCACGAGATTCGGCGAGCGCGCGGAGCATGGTGTTGAAACTCTCTGTCAGACGAGCCAACTCGTCGTCACCGGTCACCGGAATCGGCGTCAGATCGTCGGTGCGCGCCACTCGTTCGGCGGCAGCGGTCAACCGGGCGATCGGGCGTAAACCGGTGCGTCCCACGGCCATACCAGCGCCAGCGGCCAGCACCACTCCGCACGCACCGACGATCAACAGCACCCATGCCAGACGGTCGAGTACTTGTCCGGTCGGCAGCAGTCTCTGTGCGACGACGAGAGTGCTGCCGTCCTTGGTGCGTAGTGCGAGCACCCGTTGATCGTCGAGTGTGCGCAGAGACGATTCCTGTTGTCCACTCACGACAGCGAGTTCGGCATCACCGATCGGCACCTTGGGCCCGGGCGGGTTGTAGCTGGACATGTCCGGGTAGATCAGGGCCACACTCACATCGGTGCTGTACAGCGTGGCTCCGGCAACGAAGCGCGGGTCGTAGGACACCAGAGTCGACTCCGCCAACGCGGTTGCGCGAGAACGCAACTGAGTGTCCACATCGCCGTACAGCGCCCGCGAGACAACGGTGTACGCGGCAATGGCCATGACAGCCACCGCAATTGCGACGACAGAGGCCGCGAGCAACGTCACCCGCCACCGCAGCGACACCGACCGTGTCAGAGGCATCGGTGGGCGCATCCCCGTCGGCGACGAGCCGACACCGTCGGTCGACTTGCGCCCGAACGAAGCGACCATCACGGGGGCGTCTCGCGCAGGACATAACCCACACCGCGAACGGTGTGGATCAGCCGCGACTCCCCCTCCGCCTCGGTCTTGCGCCGCAGGTAACCGACGTACACCTCGAGCGCGTTGCCCGACGTCGGGAAGTCGTAACCCCACACTTCCTCGAGGATGCGACTCCTGGTGAGCACCCGCCGCGGATTGGTCATCAGCATCTCGAGCAACGAGAACTCGGTCCGGGTGAGGCTGATCGAGCGTTCGGCGCGCGAGACCTCACGGGTGACCGGGTCCAACGACAGGTCCGCGAACGTCATGGTCTCCGAGTCGATGCCCGCTTCCATCGCGGTCCGCCGAAGCAGTGCACGCAGTCGAGCCAACAGCTCCTCGAGCGCGAACGGCTTGGGCAGGTAGTCGTCGGCACCGGCATCGAGGCCGGCGACGCGCTCGGACACAGAGTCCCGGGCCGTCAACACGAGAATCGGCAGGTCGTCGCCGACACTGCGCAACCGACGACACACCTCGAGGCCGTCGAGCCGAGGCATCATCACGTCGAGCACCAGAGCGTCGGGACGCGCCGCCGCAACCTGCTCGAGCGCGTCGAGACCGTCGACCGCCAGGTCCACGGTGTACCCGTTGAACGTCAGCGACCTGCGCAGCGACTCACGCACTGCTCGATCGTCGTCGACCACCAATATCCGCATCCGTACAGTTTGTCCTGGTCGACTGAGATATGTCTGAGAGGGGTGCCCAATCCGACTACGGAGTGGGTAGGTGCTTGGCCAGCGGGAGGTTCCACTTTCGCCACAGCGCGAGCAGACGCAACCCCGTCGCGAGCAGTGTTCCCACGATCAGACCCACGTTCTCCGGCAGGCTCGCAGCGTCGGCCAACACGACAGCCGACGCACCGAGCAGAGCCGGCAGCGCATAGAGGTCCCGATGCAGCAGCAGCGGAACTTCGTTGACCAGAACGTCTCGGATCACGCCGCCCGCCACGGCCGTCGTCGTGCCGATGAGAGCTCCGGCCAACGCGCTACCGCCCGAAGCCAAGGCAATCGTCGCGCCGGTCGATGCGAACAGGCCCATGCCGAATGCGTCGAGCACCAGAACTCCGCGTCGCACCTTGCCCATCTGCCGATGCGCGACGAACACGACCAGCGAGGCGAGGAAGCCGACGGTGAGGTTCGGCCACGTGTCCAGGGACGTCGGCGGGTGGATGCCGAGCAGCAGATCACGAATGATGCCACCGCCGATGCCCGTCGTGATTCCGACGACGCACACCCCGAACAGATCCAACCGGCGATGTACTCCGATCAACGCACCGGAGGCCGCGAAGGCCGCGATACCGATCAATCCGAGCACGTCGAGAAGCATCGGACCAGCATGTCACGGCGCTGACAGGGATCTGACAGCAACATCCGAGGCCAGCCCCAGCATCGGGGAGCACCTTCGAGTTGTAACCGATGTCAACCCCCAGGAGCACCTCATGCGTATTGGATTCAAGAAAACCATCGCCACAGTCGCAGCGGCGGGAGCACTTGCACTCGGTGGCGGCGCGGTCGCCCAAGCCTCCACGGATCGGGCCACGATCCCCGATGTGGCCGGCAGCTCCGAAAGCGCAGCCTTGGAGGCACTCTCGGATGCCGGTTTCACCAACGTGAGTGTCAACTACGACCGACCCGACGCCATCGTCCTCGGAACCAGCTTTCAAGCAGGGGCCAAGGTCAACGAAAACGCGTCCATCCTGGTGATCGTCGGACGCGACTAGCTCGCCCGCACCGTCCCGTCGTAACCGGCGGCGGGACTGTCCGCGTTGCGGTTGCAAGCGATAGTCTCGGTGCGCAGCAGAATTTCGCAGAACCGAGGTGAACGAACAAGTGCCGATCATCGACAATGCCGTCTACGTGAACGGAAAACGCACTGCCAATCCCGAGAGCCTCGATATCACCTTCGAGGTCATGCGGGAGCGGCACGGAATGGCATGGATCGGGTTGTACCGACCCGAGGTCGCCGAAATCATGTCTGTGGCAGACGAGTTCGGCCTGCATCGGCTCGCCGTCGAGGACGCCATCGCAGCCCACCAGCGGCCGAAACTGGAACGGTACACCGAGCAGCTGTTCGTCGTTCTCCGGCCCGCGCGATACGTCGACGAGACCGAAAAGGTCGAATTCGGCGAATTGCACATCTTTCTCGGTCCGGATTTCGTCGTCACCATTCGCCACGCCGAATCCCCCGACCTGGCGATGGTGCGGAAGCGCCTCGAAGGATCTCCCGAACTGATCGAACTCGGACCCGAGGCGATCCTCTACGGCATCCTCGATCAAGTGGTCGACGAGTACGTCCCGGTGGTGACCGGACTGCAGAACGACATCGACGAGATCGAGGATCAGCTGTTCACCGGCGACCCGTCGGTCTCGCGTCGAATCTACTCACTGCTCCGTGAAGTGTCCGAATTCGACCGTGCTGCAAAGCCACTCGTCGAGATGATCGAATCACTCAAGCGAGGGTCGGACAAGTACAACGTGGACGTTGAACTGCAACGCTACCTGCGCGACGTGCACGATCACGCGATCCGCGTCTCCGACCGCATCGAGTCCTTCCGATCCAACCTGCAGAATGCGTTGACCGTGCACTCGACCATCGTCGCGCAGCAGCAGAACGAAGAGATGCGCAACATGACCGAAGCCAGCCTGGAGCAGAACGAACAGGTCAAGCGCATCTCGTCATGGGGTGCAATTCTTTTCGCACCCTCCTTGATCGCCGCAATCTACGGTATGAACTTCGACGACATGCCGGAATTGAAGTGGCAACTCGGCTACCCGATGGCACTGCTCGCCATGGCGATCTGCTCGACTGCACTGTTCGTGGTGTTCAAGCGTCAGAAATGGTTGTAGAGCGGCTCCGCCGCATGTGAGCGAAACTTCGTAGCAGGGGTCGAAGTTCCGCTCACATGGATACCTAGGACGAGCCGAACCTCGGGCCGATCGGGATGTCGCGGGTGAAGGTCAACCTGTCGAACTCGTTGCCGTATTCGTCGATGGCACCGATCGTCATTCTGCTGGCCGTGATGCCCGGAATGCCCGGCACCACATCGACTCTGACGAACGAGTAGTTCAGGAATCGCACCCTCGACCAGGTGATGGATTCGGCCGACTTCGTGCCGTCCGGTGCCCAGACGTAGCTGTTGGGAACTGCGGTGTCGGGCAACTCGTTGCCGCGGTAGCTCACGCCCTCGCCGTCCTGGAACGTGTAGCGGGGACGACCACCACCACCGACGGTGTAATACACGGTGCCGTCGGTCTTTCCGTCGACCGTGGCGTTGTCACCGGCGACCCGCGTCGCACGGTTGCCGCGAATGGGATCGGTGCGCTCGAAGACGTGGTTGTGAGCCTGGAGCACCACATCCACCTCGTACCTGTCGAACAGCGAAACCCATGCGTCGCGCACGCCGCCGTCGCTCGCATGCGTCGACGTGGTCGAGTACGCGCAGTGGTGAAAGAAGCAGACGATGAAGTCGATGTTCGGATCGGCGCGATATTTGGCGAGAGTCTGCTCCACCCAGGTGTTCTGGGCTCCGCCGCTGTATCCGGTGTTGGCCTTGATCTCGTAGCTGACGTCGTTCGCGTCGAGCGAGAGCACCGCGGTGTTGCCGTAGACGAACGAGTACGCCGACGGGCAGCCCTTGGGCCCGTTGCTCGGCTGATCCAACCGCGCTGCATGGCCGCCGTATCCGTTGGGGCTGTACAGCGCTTCCATGTCGTGGTTGCCGGTGGCGAACAACCACGGCGCGGTCGACGCACTGGCTTCGATCGCCTGGAAATAGCCGTCCCAGACGAAGGGGTTGAACTTGTCGAATCCCTTCGGCGGCGTCTGTCCGTGCTTCGCGAATTGCGGCGGCAGACCGGCACCCGACGGGTCCGCATACGCGATGTCACCGGCGAGGATGTGGAAGTCCGGGTGCGAGGCCTCGATCTGCCGATTGATGTTGCGCGCGTGCTTGACCGACGGTTCGTTGTCGGCCTTGTAGTACTGGTCGTCGTAGTCGCCGGCCACCAGACCTTCTGGTTGCGAGGGCGTTTCGTCGACGCCCTGATCGCCCATCATCGTGAACCTGAACGGTGCGATGCGGCCCGACGGCAGCGCCGGGGATGCGCTGCGAATATCGCTCACGAAGCCGTCGGCGGTGCGCCAGCGGTAGTAGTGCGGCAACTTCGGCGTCAGATTGTCGACGGGAACGTGCACGTAGTACTGCTCGGCCGAGAGAATCCCGCCGTCGGTCTGCGGTACCTGGCTGATCAGGTTCCGCACCTCGGCAGAGGTCGTCGCGCCCAGCGCCGGCGTGGGGCCGTGGTCGAGAAAGACTCCGGTGAGCCCGGGGTTGCGAGAAAGCTGAGCGGAGAACCGCAACTGCGTCGCCGGGTCGTTTCCGAATCCCATGTGCCGTCCGGCAACGGCCAGCGGAGCGTCCTGCGCATAGGCGGTGCGCGCGAAAACCGAATTCCCGACGCCTACCGCGGCGGCCGTTGCGGCTGCTCCCACCAGGAAGTTTCGGCGACTGACCGGGTGCCGCCGCAGGAACGACCGATGCCAATCGTGCTGCTCGGCCATGGTCATGTTCTCGGCGAGCGTGCCCGGGATACCGGTCGCGACGGTCTCGCCTGCGGGATTGAGCGTCATGACTCGATCGTGGCGGTGACGCCCGCTCTATCCGTTAACCAAGCGAAGCACTTGAGTGAACAGTACGAGAACACCGATGCACAACGGGACGAACGAGGACAATCCCGTCGTGCATGGAAGCTCGTGACCTACTACGAAATTCCACGCACGACGGGAGCTGAACTCAGGTCCCCTTGACGTTGAGGATCTGCCTCAGTTCGTGCTCGATGCTCACCAGGTCGCGGGCGTCCTCCATCACGACATCGATCGACTTGTAGGCGTCGGGAATCTCGTCGATGAAGTCGGCACTGTCGCGAAACTCGATCCCCTTCATCCGCTCCTGCAGGTTCTCGTGGGTGAACCGCTTCCTGGCCTCGGTCCGCGAGAACTGCCGACCGGCACCGTGAGGAGCCGAGCGAAGGCCGGCCCGCGAGCCCTTACCGACGACCACGTACGAGCGCGTTCCCATCGAGCCCGGAATGATCGCCTTGACACCCTCGTGTGCGTCCACTGCACCTTTACGGGTGAGCCACACGTCCTTGTGCGCGTGCGTTTCCTTCACCGTGTAGTTGTGATGGCAATTGATCCGCTCGACCTCGCGATGGTCGTCGGTTCCCATCCACTCGGCGAACACCGCACCGAACCGGTCCATCATCTCGGCACGGTTCAGGTACGCGAACCGCTGCGCCCACTTCAGGTCTCGGATGTACTTCCCGAATTCGGGTGAGCTCTCGGGCAGATACGCCAAGTCCTTGTTGGGCAACGCGATCCACCACTGCGCACACAGACGCTGTGCGACCGCGATGTGCTTCTTGGCGATCTTGTTGCCGACGCCCCTCGACCCACTGTGCAGAAACAGCCACACCCGATCGGTTTCGTCGAGGCACAGCTCGATGAAGTGGTTGCCGCCGCCCAACGAACCGAGCTGCTCACGCCACTGCGGTGAGTGGTTCAGCTCGACACCGTCCTTGGCCACCAACTCCTCTAGTTCGAGCAACTTTGGCGCGGTGAAATCCCACCGGTCGACGCCGACGTTGTAGTTGCCGGGCGAGAGAGGGATGCTTGCCTCGATGGCGAGTCGCAGGTCCGTAAGATTACGGCCATCGACGTCGTCGAGTATGAATTCCGTTCGGACACCGATCATTCCGCAGCCGATATCGACACCGACGGCGGCCGGAATGACAGCACCCAGCGTAGGAATCACTGTTCCTACGGCGCTTCCCATACCGCTGTGGGCGTCGGGCATCAGCGCGACGTGCGGATGCACGAACGGCATCGACGCTGTTTCACGGGCCTGCTCGAGAGTCTTGTCTTCGAGCTGTGAAGCCCAATTGAGCAAACGCAAGCCCACCTTGTTCGGGGGCATGATGTTTCCTTTCTGCCCCCTTGCACAAGAGGGCGCTATTCGATGGGTCGATTCACGAGCGGAGCTTGTTTACCGCAGAGAGCGGCGCATCCCTCCGGTGAATACGCGCGCAGCACAAGGCCCGTACCTGCCCTCGTGTCGAGAGCGGCACCAGACAGAACGGTTGCGCGCATGACGAGGACCCTATCGAGCGAAACCATGCCCACGCGAGCGAATTATTCGAAACGTAGTGGGACTGAATGCACAGAAGTGCCATGCGCGGACGGGATCCCGTCGCTGAGGCCCGATAGTGTGCAAACCTGCCCACAACGCCGGCTCCTACACTCCCCCACCGAATGCGAGTCCCAACAGATACGTCGCCCCAGCCGCGCCGTAGCCGATGGCCAACTGTCGCAGAGCACGTTTGACCGGTGGCCCGCCGCTGAGCAGTCCCACCACCAGGCCGGTGCAGATCAATGCGATTCCGACGAGGACGGCGGCAACGGCAAGTGCCACATAGCCTTCGAGGCCGAACAGATACGGCAGCACCGGGATGACCGCACCGGAGGCGAAGAAGCAGAAACTGGCCGCGGCGGCACCGAGGCCGGTTCCGATGGACTCGTGCTGATCGACGTCGGGGGCCATCTCGTCGGCAGGTAGTACTCGCAGCACTTCGGCGGCTTTGGCGTCGGCTTCCTCGTGGGTCATGCCCCGCGCCCGGTAGACCAGCGCCAGTTCGTTGGCGTCGACGTCGAGGTGTTGGACGGCATCGCGCGCGGCACTGTCCGGGGACGACGCCTCGAGCAGTTCCCGTTGCGAGCGGACCGAGACGTACTCGCCCGCGCCCATCGACAGCGCGCCGGCGAGCAGTCCTGCCAGTCCTGTGACGAGAACGATCTGATTGGACACACCGGATCCGCTGATACCGAGCACCAGAGCCAGGTTGCTCACCAAGCCGTCGTTGGCACCGAACACTGCGGCTCGGAACGTGCCGGACAGTCGATTGCGACCGCGGGCAGCGAGTGCCCTGATCACCTCGGCATGGATCTGCTCGTCGGCCGTCATGGCGTCGGTGGCATCGGAGTCGGTGGCATACGGAGAGCGCGTTTCGGCGCGCTGCGCCAATGCGAGCACGAACACCGAGCCGAACCGACGCGCCAGCACACCGAGGATGCGGGTGCGAATGTCGCCCTTGAGCGGCATGCCGACTCGCTCGCCCAGTAGGTTTCGCCAATGCTGCTCGTGACGGCCCTCCGCATCGGCGAGTGCGAGCAATATCTCGCGTTCCTCGCCGACGCGTCGACCTGCCAGATCGCGATAGACGGCAGCCTCGGCCCGCTCGTCGGCGAGATACTGCCGCCACCGCCTCACATCTCGCGCACTGGGTCCGTCGTTCATGAAAGTGAAGATAGACCCGTCGAGGGTCAGCTCGGGTCGTACACCCCGGTCTGTACTGCTTTGACCAATCTCCGTGGCACTCGGAACTCTCGACCTTGGAACCGCACGGTCACCAGATCGGGAGCAACGGCTTTCCACTGCGCACGACGGCTCCTGGTGTTCGAGCGCGACATCTTTCTCTTCGGAACAGCCATGATTCAGGCGTCCTTTCGGCTTCGTCGACCGTAACGCTTCTCGAATTTCTCGACGCGTCCCTGCGTGTCCATCACGCGGGCGGCTCCGGTCCAGAAGGGGTGCGATTCGGACGAGACGTCGACGACGATCAGCGGGTAGGTGTTGCCGTC